>JAXDPG010000419.1:0-4460 GCA_034668485.1 Sphingomonadales bacterium | reverse complement strand
CGCTTCGGCCGAGTCGTGGAGGTCGGCGAGGATTACGCCCGCCTCGACCAGCGCGACATTGTCCTCGGCGGAGACCGAGCGCACCCGGTTCATCCGGCGCAGCGCCAGCAGCAGCGCCTCGCCGCCCTCGTCGGGCGTCGCGCCGCCGACCATCGACGTGTTGCCCCCCTGCGGCACCAGCGCGACGCCGTCGCGGGCGCAAGCGGCGACGATCGCCTGCACCTCGTCGGCGGACGAAGGCGAGAGCAAGGCCGCCGCCCGGCCGCGATAGCGCCCGCGCCAGTCGCTCAGCCACGGCGCCATCGCCTCGGCGTCGCGGGTGAAGCCGCGCGGCCCGAGCCGGGACTCGAGGTCGGCAAGCAGAGAGGGCGTGGCGGGCCGGGCCATGTCCCCTCACTGGCCGAGGCGGGAGCCTCGATCAATCGTTCACGATGTCAAAGAGCCGATCTAGAACTTAGCAAGAACATACGATCCGTGTCAACCCCCTTTTGTTCTTTTTTTCCGGCTAAGCGCTTGCGGGGCTGCGCCATCGGTCTATGACGGATGCCTCGCCTCCCGGAGGGGGATTGGGGGATCGTGAAGCGTCCGGCTTCCAGTGAATCGCGCCGCGCCCGGCTCGCGTCGGCCTGCGCCGTTTTGGTGTGCACCTCCGGGGCCCAGGCCCAGGCGCCCCCGAACCTGCCGCGGCCGCCGACCCGCGAGGAGGTGGAACGGCCGCCGCCCCGGGCGGTCGAGCCCCGCTCGCGGCTCAGCGTCGAGGACGGCATCGAGCGCGCGCCCTGCGCGCTCGAGGGCGAGGCGTTCCGCGACATCAGGTTCACGCCGCGCACCGTGACCTTCGGCGGCCTCAGGCAATTCCCCGAGGAGGCCCTGCGCCCGGCCTGGGAATCCTATGTCGGCCGCGAGCAGCCGGTCGCGATCCTCTGCGAGATTCGCGACCGCGCCGCCACCCTCCTGCGCGACGCCGGCTATGTCGCCGCCGTCGAGATCCCCGAGCAGCGTATCGCCGGCGGCGATATCCGGCTCGAAGTTCTGATGGCGAAGCTGGTCGCGATCCGGGTGCGCGGCGATGCCGGCCGGAACGAACGAACGGTGGCCCGCTACCTCGAGAAGCTCACCGAGGAGGAGGTGTTCAACCGCTTCGAGGCGGAACGCTATCTGCTGCTCGCCCGCGACCTTCCCGGCCTCGACGTTCGGCTGGCTCTGAAGTCGGCGGGCGCCGGCCGGGGCGAGGTGATCGGCGAGGTGACGGTCCGCCGCCGGCCGGGCGAGCTCAGCGCCAGCGTCCAGAATTGGGGTGCGAGGTCGCTCGGCCGCTGGGGCGGGCTGGTCCGCGGCGAGCTCTACGGCCTGACCGGGCTCGGCGACCGGACGACGCTGGCGGCCTTCAGCACCGCCGACCTCCACGAGCAGCGGACGGTGCAGGTCGGCCACGACTTCCGCCTCGGCGGCGAAGGCCTGGCCCTCGGCGGCCTGCTCACCTACGCCTGGGCCGATCCCGGGCTCGCCGACCCCGCCGTCCAGATCGAGGCGAAGACCTTGCTGGCGACGCTGGAGGCGACCTACCCGCTGATCCGCACCCAGGCCTCGACCCTGCGCGCCGGCGCCGGCCTCGACCTTATCGACCAGCGGGTGCGCTTCAACGGCCTCAGGCTGTCCCGCGACAAGCTGCGAATCGCCTTCGTGCGCATCGATTTCGACCGCGCCGACCGGTCGAGCTTCGGCGCCCGCCCCGGCTACAGCCCGGCCGAGCCGCGCTGGCGCCTCGGCGGCCGGATCGAGCTTCGCCAGGGCCTCGACCTGTTCGGCGCCACCGCGCCCTGCGGACCTGCCTTCGAGCGCTGCACCGGCCCCGGCGCCGTGCCGCCGAGCCGCCTCGAAGGCGATGCCGGGGCGACGACCCTGCGCATCGAGGGCCTCGGCGAATACCGGCCGCGGCCGCTTCTGACCCTGGCGCTGGGTATCCGAGCCCAGTTCACCGGCGATCCTTTGCTCAGCTTCGAACAATATTCGGCGGGCAATTACACGATCGGCCGGGGCTACGATCCGGGCACATTGCTCGCCGACCGCGGCGCCGGCGTCCAGGCCGAGATACGCTATGGCAGCCTCGCCGCCGCCGGCCCGCGCAAGCCCGCCTGGCAGGTCTTCGCGTTCCTCGACGCGGCCCGGGTCAGCGAGGCCGGCCGGATCCCGACCCTGACCGGCGGGCGCAGCCTGGTCTCGGCCGGAGCCGGCCTTCGCGCCGAGATGGGCGGCGGCGCCCGGCTCGAGGCGGTGCTGGCGGTGCCGCTCGAGCACGCCGGGGTTCCGGCGACCCGCCCCGGTCCGCGCCTGCTCGTCTCGCTCACCACCCGCCTCTGGCCATGGAGCTTCTGATGCCAGGCCCCGCCCCCCTGTCCGTTTTCGGCCGCCGCCGGGCGGCGCTTCTGCTCGGCGCCGCCGCCATCGCCCTCGGCTCGGCCGGGCAGGCCTCGGCCCAGGCCTTCCAGGGCACCCCGACGGTGGTCTTCGGCGGCGCGCTTCGCAGCACCGGCCCGAACAGCGAGACGATCCTCATCGATACGTCCAGCGCCGTCATCAACTGGGCCCCGAACGACATTGTCGGCCTCGGCACGATCGATTTCCTCCCCGCCGGCACCACCGCCACCTTCACCAACGGGCCGAGCAACTCGAACTTCGTCGTCCTGAACCGGATCATCCCGCTCAACCCCTCGCGAGCGGTCGCCTTCAACGGCACGGTGATCAGCCAGCTGCAGTCGCTGGGCAATACGGTGAAAGGCGGCACCGTCGCCTTCTACAGCCCGGGCGGAATCCTGGTCGGCGGCAAGGCGGTGTTCGACGTCGGCAATTTGCTGCTCACCACCATCGATCCGATCCTCGACGCCAACGGCGAATTCTTCATCGCCAACCGCTACAACCTGACCGGCAAGGTCGACCCGAAGAGCTTCATCACGGTCCAGCAGGGCACCACGCTCAAGGCGCTCGAGGAAGGCAGCTACATCGCTTTGGCCTCGCCACGGATCCTCCAGCAGGGCGACGTCAGGGTGAACGGCGCCGCCGCCTATGTCGCCGCCGAAGCGGTCAAGCTCACCATCAACAACGGCCTGTTCGACATCGAGGTCGCCACCGGCAGCAGCAGCGCGCTCAACACTTTGGTCCACGAGGGCAATACCGGCGGGCCGTCGAGCACCGGCGCGGGCGACAATCACCGCATCTACATGGTCGCGGTGCCGAAGAATTCGGCGATCACCGCCTTGCTGAGCGGCAGCGCCGGCTTCGACGCGGCGGCCAACGTCGCGATCGTCAACGGCGAGATCGTCCTTTCGGCCGGCCGCAACGTCGTCGCCGACGCCTTCGTCGACGTCGCCAAGGCGCCGCCGTCCAGCTTCGAGATATTGAGCGGCACCTTTGGCTCCTCGATCCGCGGCAGCGCGACCCTGGACTTCCTCGCCGGAACGAAGGGCAACCTCACCGTCAACGGCAATTTGACGCTGCAGGGCGACGCCCACGCCCATCTGCTCGCCAACGCCACCAATTCCATCGTCAACGGCAACCTCCAGCTCCGTTCGGACCAGGTCATCGCGGGCCTCGGCATCGGCGGGCAGATCGACTCCAAGGCCGGCGAGGCGGCGATCCTGACCAGCGGCGACGCTTTGGTCCGGGTCACCGGCAACGCGCTGATCAGCGCCAGCGCCCAGGGCGGCTTCGACGGAGCGGCCAATCTCGCCGGCAGCGGCACCGGCGGCACCGCGCGAATCGCGGCCGCCGGGGGCCTGGTCGACATTTTCGGCAATCTGACCGTCGCCGCCGACGGCCAGGCGGGAAGCGGGCCGATTACGCCGCCGACCGGCGCGGCCGGGACCGGCGGCAATGCGACGCTGGCGGCGCTCACCGGGGCCGCGCTCACCGTCGGCGGAACGACCCAGATGTCGGCGAGCGGCACCTCGAGCCGCTCCGACAGCGCCGGGACGGGCGGCAGCGGCGGCGGCGGGCAGCTCAACGTCTCAGCCGACAGCGGCGGCGCGGTCACCCTCAAGGCGGCGCTCAGCGCCACCGCCCAAGGCGTTGGCGGCGACAACGAGAATCCCGCCGGGACCGGCGGCTCCGGGACCGGCGGCAAGGTCACGATCGCCGCCAACGGCGCCGCGGTCGACCTGCAGGGCGGCGGCTTCGCGCGGTCGCTGGGCACCGGCGGCCACGGCCTCACAGGCGGGACCGGGACCGGCGGCGGCGCGTCGATCGACGCGACCGCCGGCACGGTCAAGCTCGGCGGCGGCTTCGAGCTCGCCGCCAGCGGCCTCGGCGGAGGTCCCGGTACGCTCAATGCCGGCCGTGGCGGCGACGGCCTTGGCGGAACCGCATCGGTGCGGGCCCACAGCACCGACACGCCGGCCTCGATCACCGGCGGCGACCTGTTCGTCTTCGCTTTGGGAACCGGGGGCGCCGGCAGCCTGGGCCAG
>JAXDPG010000418.1:0-6206 GCA_034668485.1 Sphingomonadales bacterium | reverse complement strand
GGTAAGGGTCTTCGATCTGCGCCGGCCCTCGCCCGCGGCCAAGCTCCTGCCCGGAACGAGTCCGCGATGGCGCCCACCGACGGGATCGTGCACTCTGGCCGCATGGCCGGCGACGTAACCCAGCAATGAGTGATCCCAGCAGCGCGCTTACACCCGAGCCGCCCCGCCCCGCGGGATCGGCCGCCTTCCTGCGGACGCTCGGCCCGGGACTCGTGACCGGCGCCGCCGACGACGATCCCAGCGGGATCGGAACGCACAGCCAGATCGGCGCGCAATTCGGCTACGGGCTCGCCTGGACATTCGTGCTCAGCTTCCCGCTGATGGTCGTCATCCAGCAGGTCGCCGCCGAAATCGGCCGGGTCACCGGCGCCGGCATCGCCCGCAACCTGCGCCGCCATTATCCGCGGCCCGTGCTCTGGACGATGGTGGCGCTGCTGCTGGTCGCCAACGTCGTCAACCTGGGTGCCGACCTCAGCGCGATGGGCGCCGCCTTGGTCCTGCTGACCGGCGGTAACGCGATGCTCTATACCCTGCTCTTCGGCATCCTTTGCGTCGTGCTCGAAGTGACCCTGAGCTACCCGCGCTATGCGGCCATCCTCAAATGGACGACGCTTTCGCTCTTCGCCTATGTCGCCGTCGTCGCGGTGGCCGGCGTGCCCTGGGGCCGGGCCCTGACCGCTTTGGTGGTCCCCGAGCTGCAATGGAACGCGGCCTATGCGACGGCGATGGTCGCGATCCTGGGAACGACGATCAGCCCCTATCTCTTCTTCTGGCAGGCCGGGCAGGAGATCGAGGAGGAGCACCGCCATCATGCCAAGCCGCTCTGCATCGCGCCGAGCGAGGCCGGGCCGGAGCTCAGGCGGATCCGGATCGACACTCTGGTCGGAATGGCGTTCAGCTCGATTGTGTCGCTCGCGATCGTCTTCGCGACCGCGGCGACCCTGAACGCCCACGGCATCACAGATATCGAGACTTCGGCGCAGGCCGCCGAGGCCTTGCGCCCGATCGCCGGCCCGTTCGCCTTCGCGACCTTCGCTTTGGGGATCATCGGCACCGGCCTCCTTGCCGTGCCGGTCCTGGCCGGCTCGGCCGCCTACGCGGTGACCGAAATGACCGGCAGGGCGGGGAGCCTGGACTCGAAGCCGCTCCAGGCGCGCCTGTTCTACGCGACGATCGCGGTGACGACCCTGGCCGGGGCCGCCCTCACCTCGGTCGCCGTCGATCCGGTCCGGGCGCTCTACTGGGCCGCCGTGGTCAACGGCGTGCTCGCCGCCCCTTTGATGGCAATGATGATGCTGATCGTCCGCAACAAGCGGGCGATGGGCCGGCTGACGCTGTCGCCCGCCGCCACCGCGCTGGGCTGGTGCTCGACCCTGGTGATGGCCGCGGCCACGGCCTTGTTCTTCGCCTTCACGCTATAGCCCTTCGGCGCCCGATCAGCCCCCGACCACGGTCACGCTCTGCCCGGCGCTCCCTGCGCGCAGCGAGTCCGGGGTGACGAGCACCGTGGTGCTGCCGGAACCTGTCCTCGACATGGATCCGGCCGCGCAGCTCCGCCGCGGCGGGCGCGGCGGACTGGCCGGGCAGCGGAACGCCGAGCCAGCTCCTGCCGGCTGCATCGCCGTTTTGCATGACGAAAGCCGAGGTGCGGTCGATCTGGGCGTCGATGGTCACGGGCGCCGACCCGATCACGACGCCGTTGCGAAGCACGATCACTTGGAGCGCCTCGCGAAGCTTGAGCGGTGAAACCGGCGGGGACGGCAGGAGGCCCAGCCGGTTTTTTCTGAAGCTAAGTCATTGATTTTGTTGGCGCAACAAACGCAATTTACGCCGCAGATGTACAGTGAATTGACTCAATTTTTCAAGGGCCAAAACGATGGCTTGGCCCGCACCCCTTATGGAGGCCCGGCATATCGCTTGCCGCAGCGGATGCTTGGTCCGGGGCCGGAAATCGTCGGGAGGTTTCAACCCGCCGGGGTTTAGCCGGGGCATCTTGCGGCTGGGGGCGGCCGAATGCAGTTAGACTAAAGTCGGCACGTCACCAGCGCAGTATGCGAAAACTGCCGCATCTCAAATAGAGTGAGCCGCCGTTTGCGACCCGCGGGATGACGAGCCTCTGTCGCAAGCATGTTAACTCGGCTCCCTTGTGAAACATTCTCATTGCTAATAAGTTCCATGGGTGAGAATATTTCTTATAAGCTAGCCACTTTTTAGCTTTTTGGCCATCCGGTTGTTTTTAACCCAACAAGTTTTAATTATAATCTTAACCATATGTTAATCTTTTATTGTCATAGCAATTGTTGCTGGGCTCAATGCCACTCACTCCGGATCTTACCCTCCGGCTCGTTTGGATCCCGAAGTTTAGAACGAAATCGGGCCATCGAACCTCGCCACGTACGTCTCTCCGCTGCTCGGGAGGCGTGCGCCCTGTCCGGTAGCGGCCTGCGAGGCGATCATGTTGAAATCCACCCTGGTAATCGCGTTGCTGGCGACGGGCCAAAGCGCGCTCGCGCAGCAACCGCCCCCGGGAGCGGGTGGTCAGCTTCAGCAGATTCCGCCTCCGCCAGTCCCCGAGAAAGTCGCGCCCGACATGCGGGTCGAGGGCAGGCAAAATGCGCCCGCCCCGGCTGCCGAGGGCGCCAAGTTTCGGGTAAACAAGCTGCTGGTCACCGGCAACACCTTGTTCGGCGAGGCCGAGCTCGTCGCCGCCGCCGCCGTCACGCCGGGCACCGACCTGTCTCTGGATGAGCTTCGCGCCGCCGCTGCCAGGATCGCCGGCTTCTACAATGCCAGGGGCTATTTCCTGGCGCAGGCCTACCTTCCCGCCCAGGACATCAAGGACGGAGCGGTCACCGTCGCCGTGGTGGAAGGCCGGTACGGCAAGACCGGCTTCACCAACCGGAGCAGATTGTCCGACGGGTCTGTATCGAATGCCCTCGCCGGGCTGAAAAGCGGCGACCCGGTGACCGCCGGGCCGCTCGAGCGCCGTCTCCTGCTGCTGTCCGACATTCCCGGCATCAAGGTCCGCTCGACGCTGGCTCCGGGGACCGGCGTCGGCACGTCGGACCTCCTCATCGACGTCGCCCCCGGGCGAGGCCTCACCGGCAGCGTCGAGGGCGACAATGGCGGCAACCGCTATACCGGCGCCTATCGCCTGGGCGGCTCGGTCAACCTGAACAATCCTGCCGGCATCGGGGACGTTCTCAGCCTGCGCCTCCTCGGCTCGACCGGAGGGCTGGGCTACGGCCGCCTCGCCTATCAGGCGCCGGTCGGCGCCGCGACGTTCGGAATGGCCTTTACCCATCTGCGTTACGAACTCGGCCGCGAGTTCAGGAGCCTGGACGCGGACGGGACCGCCGACATCGCCAGCCTCTTCGCAAGCTATCCCCTGATCCGGTCCCGCAATGCCAACCTCTACGCGCTCGCCGGAATCGACGCGAAATGGCTCACGGATCGGGTCGACGCCGTGTCCACCCGGTCCCGAAGGACCAGCCGGGCGCTGAACTTCGGCTTCAGCGGCGATACGCGCGACGGCCTGGGCGGCGGGGGACGGAACGTCTTCTCGGCCGGTCTGGCCGTGGGAAATCTCCACCTTCGCAGCCCGCTCGACAGGGCGGCCGATGGTCTGACGGCGCGAACCGAGGGCGGTTTCAGCCGGCTCCAGCTCACCGCCGCCCGGCTGCAGGAAGTCGCCGGACCCTTCTCCCTCT
This sequence comes from Sphingomonadales bacterium, assembly GCA_034668485.1. Classification (GTDB taxonomy): domain Bacteria; phylum Pseudomonadota; class Alphaproteobacteria; order Sphingomonadales; family Sphingomonadaceae; genus Allosphingosinicella. The sequence continues at coordinate 2,496 of JAXDPG010000418.1, read as the reverse complement.
ACGCGGCGGTGCGCGGACAGCTCGCTTTCGGCAACCTCGACACCTCGGAGAAGATGGAGCTTGGCGGCGCCTACGGCGTGCGCGCCTATCCCGAGGGCGAAGCCTATGGCGACGAAGGCTGGCTCGGCACGCTAGAAGCCCGCCTTGCGCTGGGAAGCTGGACGGGCGAGCTGCCGGGCGAGCTCGGGCTGTTCGCCTTCGTCGACATCGGTCGGGTGAAGTTCGCCGACGATCCGTGGGCGGCGGGGCCGAACCGCGCCAGCCGCAGCGGCATCGGCGCCGGGCTGAGCTGGGCCGCGCCTGGCGGTACCGTCGCCAGAGTCGCCTACGCCCGCAAGCTCGGCAACGCGCTGGCGACCTCAGGCCCCGACAAGGACGGCCGCTTCTGGTTCCAGATCTCGAAGCTGTTCTGATGGCCCGGCCAGCAAAAGACGCAGCTCACGCCTCTCAATCGAAGGATCATCCCATGAACGGCATCCCTCTTTCGCCCGGCAAGAGCGCCTTGTTCGGATCGACCGCCCTGGTCCGCCTCGCAGGCCTGGCCCTGCTCGGTCTGGCACTGCCGTGCGGCTCCGCGGCTTTTGCCCAGAACCTGCCCAGCGGAGGTACGGTCACGGCGGGAAATGCGGCGATCTCCACCGGCTCCAACTCGGTGACGGTCAACCAGTCGAGCCAGAACGCCGCGATAAACTGGCAGTCCTTCTCGATCGGCAAGGACAATAACGTCGTCTTCGTCCAGCCGAACAGTGCCTCGGTCGCCCTCAACCGGGTGACCGGCGCCGATCCCTCCGTGATCCTCGGTAGCCTTTCGGCCAACGGCAAGGTCTTCCTGGTCAATCCCAACGGAATCCTGTTCGGCAAGGGCGCCAATGTGAACGTCGGCGGCCTCGTCGCTTCGACCCTCGACCTTTCCGACGCCGACTTCATGGCCGGCCGCTACACCTTTTCGGGGGCCGGCGGCGCAGTGCTCAACCAGGGCACGATCACGGCGGACCGCGGCTACGTCGCTCTGCTCGGCGCCCATGTGAGCAACGAAGGGACGATCCAGGCCAATCTCGGTACCGTCGCTCTGGCGGCGGGCGAGGCGATCACGCTCGACGTCGCCGGCGACGGGCTGCTCAACGTCGCCATCGACAAGGGCGCGGTGAATGCGCTCGTCAACAATGGCGGCCTGCTTCGCGCCGACGGCGGCCAGGTGCTGATGACGGCCCAGGCGGCCGGCCAGCTGCTCAGGACCGCGGTCAACAACAGCGGCATCATCGAAGCCCGGACTCTGGAGAACCGCAACGGCGTCATCAAGCTGCTGGGCGACATGGAGAGCGGCACGATGAGCGTCGCCGGCGTCCTGGACGCAAGCGCCCCCGACGGCGGCGACGGCGGCTTCATCGAGACCTCCGCGGCGACGGTCAACATCGCCGACGGGGTCAGGATCACCACCGCTGCGCCGCGGGGCTCGACCGGCACATGGCTGATCGACCCGCAGGATTTCACCATTTCCGCGTCCGGCGGCAATATCTCGGGCGATACGCTCTCGAAGCAATTGGTGACCAACAGCGTCGTCATCAGCACGCTCGTGGGACCGGGCGCGGCTCTCCCCGGCGACGGCAATATCAACGTCGACGACGCCATCGAGTGGAAGGCGTCGGGAACGGCGACGACGCTGACGCTCAACGCGGCGGGGGACGTGAACATCAACGCTCCGATCACCGCGACCAAGGGCAATCTGGTGGCGTGCTGCGGCCGCGACGTGATCGTCAACGCCGCGATCACGACGACGAACGGGAGCGTCCTCTTGAACGCCGGCCAGGACGTGAAGGTCTTCCATGCGATCACCACCACCGACGGCAACATCGCCCTGTGCGCCGGCCACGACGTCCACATCGACGCCAAGGTCACGCTGACCCGGGGCAGCACCGTCGTCGCCGAGAGCCTCGGCCTCCCGCTCGGCCTGACCCTGATCGCGGGCGCCGACGGCACCGGGCCGGGGGCCGGCGGCGGGACGATCATCTTCGCCCCCCTTGCGCCGCCCATCACGGTCACGAAGACGCCCGTCTCGATCGCGTACAATCCGGTCTCCTATGCGGCGCCGACGGACTTTTCGACCAAGTTCGTGCTCACGGAAGGTGCGGCGCTGACCCAGCGAATGCTGCTCTTCCCGCACGCCGACAAGGTCGCCGACGGGACCACCGCCGCCGCCTTGAGCGGGTTCAACACGACCGCGACCTCCGGCCCGCCGACCGGCGTGACTCTGGTCGCCGGGCCCGCCGCCTCGGCCGTTTTCGACAGCGCCGCCGCGGGATCGAGCATCGGGATCACCTATTCCGGCTACAGCCTCGCCGGCGCCAATGCGGACCAATATGCGCTCGCCGGATCCTGCTGCGTGTCGACGTTCAGGACGAGAGGAACGATAACCCCGGCCACCGCACCGCCACCGCCACCGCCCGCACCACCGCCGCCTGCACCGCCGCCTCCCGCGCCTCCCCCGCCAACGCCGCC
>JAXDPG010000417.1:0-5283 GCA_034668485.1 Sphingomonadales bacterium | reverse complement strand
TTCCGGTCGAGACCTCCGACGAGAACGCGCTGCTCCGAGCCGCTCTGGCCGAGGCGCAACGGCGCATCGGCGAGCTCGAGCGCCACGCCGAGCGCGACACCGTGACTCCGCTGCCGAGCGCGCGCCGCTTCCAGGCCGAGCTGGAGCGCGTCGTCGGCCTCGCCGAGCGGCACCGCACCCCGGCCGCCGTGGTCGGGATCGAGCTGACCTCGCTCGCCGCGATCCACGAGCAGCACGGCCATTTCGCCGCCGATGCAGCGCTGGTGCACGTCGCCCGGCTGCTGTGCGGCCTGATCCGCTCGACCGATATCCTCGCCCGCACCGGCGACAGCCGGTTCGGCCTGATTCTCGATCATCTCGACCACAACAGCGCGATCGATACGGGCGAGCGCCTCGCCCGCTGCATCGCCGACCACCCGCTCGATCTCGGTCACGCGCGGGTGGCGCTGGAAGCGAAGGTGGCGACGACCGGAATCCTGCCCGGTGACAAGGTCGACGACGTCCTGGCCAGGGCCGAGCGCAATCTCGCCATGGCCGAGGCCTAGACTTCAATCCGGCGCCGGTCCCTGCCTGAAGGTCACCGCCCTGGGCCCGTGAGCGCAGCTCGGAGAGAGGCTCGGCGGTCGCCGCGGGCGCGCCGTCAGCGCTCGCTCAGATAGTAACGGTCGGTCGGCGCCAGCGCCTCGTCGAGCGCGTAGACGATCGGCTGGCCGGTCGGGATTTCGAGGCCGGTAATCTCGTCGTCGGGAATGGCGGAGAGATGCTTGACCAGCGCGCGAAGCGAATTGCCGTGCGCCGAGATCAGCACGCGGCGGCCGTCCCGAAGCGCCGGCGCGATCCGCCCTTCCCAGTAAGGCAGCACCCGGGCGATGGTGTCCTTGAGGCTCTCGGTCCGCGGCACCTCGATGCCGGCGTAGCGGCGGTCGGCGGCGAGGTCGTAAGGCCCGCCCGGCTCCATCGGCGGCGGCGGGATGTCGAACGAGCGGCGCCAGATCCGGACCTGCTCGTCGCCATGCTTCGCCGCGGTCTCCGCCTTGTTGAGCCCGGTGAGGCCGCCATAATGCCGTTCGTTCAGACGCCAGTCCTTCTCGACCGGCAGCCATAGCCGGCCCATCGCCTCGAGCGCGAGGTCGAGCGTCTTAATGGCCCGCGACTGCACGCTGGTGAAGCACAGGTCGAAGTCGAAGCCCTTCGCCGCCATCAGCTCGCCCGCCGCCCGCGCCTCTTCGACGCCCTTGGCGGTCAGGTCGACGTCCCACCAGCCGGTGAAGCGATTCTCGAGGTTCCACGCCGACTGGCCGTGGCGGATGAGGACGAGCGTCGGCATCAGCGCTGGCGGGCGGGGAGCTCGTCGATCATGGCGTGGAGGGCGTCGAGGCAGGCGCGTGCGAGCAGCGCGCTGCGCTCCGGCGACCAGCCGCGCTTCGGGTCGGGCAAATCCTCATTGTCCTTGAACGGCATTTCGAGCGTCATCGACACCGCGCCGAAGCGTTCGGCGAGCTGGGATGTCGACATCGACATGTTCGCCTCGCCCGGCTTCGAAATCTCATAGCCCCTGCGCGTCTGGAAATCGGGCGAGAAGCGGACCAGCTCCTCGGCGAAGCGCTCGAACAGTTTCTGCTTCCCCTCGCTCCAGCTCGGTATGCCTTCGAAGCCGGCGAGGAAATTGGCCGGGATCGCCTCGTCGCCATGGACGTCCATCGCGAAATCGACTCCGGTCTTGTCCATCTCGTTCCTGACGCACAGCACCTCGGGGCTGCGCTCGGGAGTGGGGTCGTGCCACTCGCGATTGAGGTTGGTGCCGACGGCGTTGGTCCGCAAATGCCCCCGCCGCGATCCGTCCGGGTTCATGTTGGGGACGACGTGGAAGGTCGCCTTCTTGAGCAGGCGGCGGGCGACCGGATCGGCCTCGTCGAGCAGCCGCTCGAGCGCGCCTTCCATCCACCATTCGGCCATCGTCTCGCCCGGATGCTGGCGGGCGTAGAGCCAGACCTGGAGCGGCCCGTCGCCGATCCGGAAATAGTCCATCTCCTGACCGTCGAGGGTCTGGCCGAGCGAGCGGTGCACGACCGCCGGATGGGCCGCGACCGAGGAGACGAGATCGTGGTGCCGTTCCATCGTATAGGGGGCGAAATAGGCGAACCAGACGCTGTTCGAGGGCGGAGTGACCCGGATGGTGAGGACGCCGCCCTCATAATCCGTCTCCGCGCGCTCCCATTCCTCGCGGTCGACCGACATGCAGGCGCGGTAATTCTCCCAGCCGAGCGGATAGGCGGCGCCGGCGCAGTTGACGATTCGAAGCTCGACCTCCTGCCCCGCTCCGCCGGTCAGCCGGAAATAGAACCACTGGTAGAAATCGGACTGGTTGTCCTTGGCGATTTCGAGGTCGACGCGGTTGTCCGCGATGGCGACCGGGCGAATGTTGCCGCCATCGAAGGGGCTCGTAATGGATAGTGTCATTTGAGCCTGATAGTGCGGCCCGACTCGCCGGGGAAGTCCCGAAACAAGGCTTCGGCGAGCCGCTCGACCATGGCCGTTCGCGCCGCTTCGGGGCTGCCGGTGCGGGCCTCGCCGACGGCGCGGCCCTCCCAGAAGACGGTGCCGTCCGAGCGGCGGCGGATGGCGACTTCCAAAAGGGTGGCGGTGATGTCGGCGGAGGTCCCGGCGGGCATTGTCGACGAGACGCCGCGCCCGACCCGAGCCGCGCTCAGCGCCGCTACCGCCTCGCGGCTGCCCTGCTCGAGGTCGATGAGGGCGATCTGCTCGGACCCGGTGGTGGTCGGCACCACCTGCCAGCCGAGACGGCTCAACTGGCGCCCGACGGCGGCCGCATAAGCCGGGAATTCCGGCCGGTTGGCGTCCGCCTTGTCGAACGGTTCGACGGCGATCTGCGCCCGGGCGACCGGCTCCCCGAGGTGGAAGCGGGCGACCTCGATGCCGCCGCCGGCGGGCCGGGCGCCGCCGCCGCCGCTCGCGCAGGCCGCAAGCGACGCGGCGAGGAGAAGGGGGGCGCTGCTCAGAAAAGCTGTTTTCATTCCGGCACCTCTTCGTCTAGCGCGCGGACCGTGGGGCGCGGACCATGACCTGTCCAGCGTTCTTTGCCGCATTCGGGTTCCTTGAGGAAAGAGGTTAGATGAGCAAGCCCAACGTGCTGGTGACCGGCGGCGCCGGCTATATCGGAAGCCATGCGGTGCTGGCCCTGCTCGACTCGGGCTGGAAGGTCACGGTGATCGACAACCTCACCACCGGCTTCCGCTGGGCGGTCCCGGACGAGGCCGCGTTCGCCGAGGGCGACATCGCCGACCAGGCGCTGGTCGCCCGGCTGATCGAGGAGCAGGGCATCGGCGCGATCATCCATTTCGCCGGGTCGGTGGTGGTTCCGGAATCGGTCGAGAACCCGCTCAAATATTATGAGAACAATACGGTGAAGAGCCGCTCGCTGATCGAGAGCGCGGTGAAGGGCGGGGTGAGTCACTTCATCTTCTCGTCGACCGCGGCGACCTACGGCATTCCCGAGCGGGTGCCGGTGGTCGAGACCTCGCGGACCCAGCCGATCAACCCCTATGGCTGGTCGAAGCTGATGACCGAGCGGATGCTCGCCGACGTCGCCGCCGCCCACCCGCTCAACTTCTGCGCGCTTCGCTATTTCAACGTCGCCGGCGCCGACCCCAAAGGCCGCTCGGGCCAGTCGACCGCCGGCGCGACCCACCTCATCAAGGTCGCGGTCGAGGCCGCGACCGGCAAGCGCGCCGGAGTCTCGGTCTATGGCACCGATTACGACACGCCCGACGGCACCGGCGTGCGCGACTATATCCACGTCAGCGACCTCGCCTCCGCTCATGTCCATGCGCTGGAGAAGCTTATCGAGGATCGGGCCGCGAGCCACATCATGAACTGCGGCTACGGCCGCGGCTTCTCGGTGCTGGAAGTGCTCGATGCGGTCGACCGGGTGACCAACGTGCGGGTCGAGCGGCGCCTGGAGGCGCGGCGTGCCGGCGATCCGGACACCCTTGTCGCCGACAATGCGAAGATCCTGGCCACGCTCCCCTGGCAGCCCAAACTGGACGATCTGGACACGATCGTCGCCGACGCTCTGGCCTGGGAAAGGAAGCTGGCGGAGCGCAGCCTCTCTTCCTAAAAAGGCGCCATGCAGCTCAGCAATGAAGAGGCGGAACGGCTGGTCAGGGAGGCGGTCGACGCCTTGCGGCAGGGCCGGCCGGACGAGGCCCGAGGGCGTCTGGACACGGTCACGGCCACCGGCCGCGCCAATGCCCAGATCTGGCTGCTGCTCGCCACCGCCTGTCGCGCCCAGCGCGACTCCCGCGCCGAGGAGCTAGCCCTGGATCAGGTGCTGGAGTTGGAGCCGCGGGCGATCCGGGCGCTGATCATGAAGGCCGATTGCCGCGCCACCGTGGCCGATTACCGGATCGCGGCGAGCCTCTACAGGAAGGCGGGCAAGATCGCCGCCAGCGAGCCCCTTCCTCCCGGCCAGTCCCTGCCGCCCGACCTCGCCGCCGAGCTTCGCCGCGCCGAGACGGCGGCGGCGCAGCTCGACTCGCGCTTCGCCGCGCATCTGGAAGCCTCGCTGACCGCGCAGGGCCTGCCGCCCGAAAACCGGAGCTACCGGTTCCGGCAGTCGCTCGGCATCATGGCGGACCGCAGCAAAATCTTCCTTCAGCAACCGACCGGCTATTACTTTCCGGAGCTGCCGCACATCCAGTTCTACGACCGGGCGGATTTCGACTGGGCGCCCTCCATCGAGGCCGCCACCGACGTCATCCGCCAGGAGCTGCTGGCCGTGATGGAGACCGGGATCGGCGACTTCCAGCCCTATATCCGGCCCGAGCCGAACCAGCCGCGCACCCATCCCCTGTTCAACAAGTCCGAGTGGAGCGCCCTCTTCTTCGTCGAGAACGGCCGCCTGAAAGAGGAGACGATAGAGCGCTGCCCCGAAACCTGGAAGGCGGTGCAGGCCGCGCCTTTGCCGCGGATCGACGGCTGGGAACCGACGGTGATGTTCTCGCTGCTTCGCGCCGGCACCCTCATTCCGGCGCATACCGGCACGCACAACACCCGCCTCATCTGCCACCTTCCACTGATCGTGCCTCCCGATTGCGGCTTTCGGGTCGGCAATCAGCTGCGCGAGTGGGAGGAGGGGAAGCTGCTCATCTTCGACGATACGATCGAGCACGAAGCCTGGAACCACAGCCAGGAGGACCGGGTGGTGCTCATCTTCGGCGTCTGGCGGCCGGAGCTGAGCGAGCAGGAGCGGCGGGAGGTCTC
>JAXDPG010000416.1:0-5565 GCA_034668485.1 Sphingomonadales bacterium | reverse complement strand
GGTGGGTCCGGATGGCTTCGGCGTGGGCCTTGCGCATCGGCTTGGGGAACGCGTCGAACAGCTGGGGCTCGAGCATTTTATCGTCGGCGAGGCACAGCGACTCGGCCGCGTCCTGGAGGACGATCTTGGACATCGACAGCACCACCGCGAGCTCCGGACGCAACATCCCGCGCCCTTCCTGGACCCGGCGAAGCAGCTCCTCGCTGCTCGCCAGCCCTTCGACCTTGCGGTCGAGCTGACCGGCGCCCTCGAGCAGCTCGATGGTTCGGACATGGCCGGGCACCGAATAGGCGCCGCCGCTCTCGGCGATCGACAGCGCCAGGCTCTGCAGCCGGTTGTCCTCGAGCACCAGCTCGGCGACCTCGTCGGTCATCCGCGCCAGCAGCGAATTGCGCTTGCCTAGGGTCAGCCGCCCTTCGCGCATTTCGCGATTGAGCGGGATCTTGATGTTGACCTCATTGTCCGAGCAGTCGACGCCGGCGCTGTTGTCGATGAAGTCGGTGTTGATGCGCCCGCCGACGCTGGCGAACTCGACCCGTCCGGCCTGGGTGATGGCGAGGTTGGCGCCCTCGCCGAGCGCCTTGGCGCGAAGCTCGGCGCCGTTGACCCGGATCGAGTCGTTGGCGGGATCGCCGACCTCCGCGTTGCTCTCGCTCTTCGCCTTGATGTAGGTGCCGATGCCGCCGAACCAGAGCAGGTCGACCGGCGCGGACAGGATGGCGGTGAGCAGGGTCGCCGGATCGGTCTCCTCCTGCTCGAGGCCGAGCATCGCGCGCACCTCGGGCGAGAGCGGGATCGCCTTCTGGCTGCGCGGGAAGACGCCGCCGCCCTTCGAGATCAGGGCCTTGTCGTAATCGTCCCAGCTCGAGCGCGACAGGTCGAACAGGCGCTTGCGCTCGTCCCAGCTCTTCGCCGGATCGGGGTCGGGATCGAGGAAGATGTGGCGGTGGTCGAAGGCGGCGACGAGCTTGATCGTCTTCGACAGCAGCATGCCGTTGCCGAACACGTCGCCCGACATGTCGCCGACTCCGGCGACCCGGACCGGCTGCGACTGGACGTCGATGCCGAGCTCGCGGAAATGGCGCTGGACCGAGATCCAGGCGCCCTTGGCGGTGATGCCCATCGCCTTGTGGTCGTAGCCGTAGCTCCCCCCGGAAGCGAAAGCGTCGCCGAGCCAGAAGCCGCGCTCGACGGCGATGGCGTTGGCGATGTCGGAGAAGGTGGCGGTGCCCTTGTCGGCGGCGACGACGAAATAGGGATCGTGGCCGTCATGGACGACGATGCCGTCCGGATGGACGACCTTGTTGCCGACGATGTTGTCGGTGACCGACAGCAGGGCGCGGATGAAGATCCGGTAGCTTTCGGTCCCCTCGGCGAGCCACGAATCGCGCTCGGCGACCGGCGGCAGCTGCTTGGGATAGAAGCCGCCCTTGGCGCCGGTCGGGACGATCACCGCATTCTTGACCAGCTGGGCCTTCATCAGGCCGAGTATCTCGGTTCGGAAATCGTCGCGCCGGTCGGACCATCTGAGGCCGCCGCGCGCGATCGGCCCGCCGCGCAGGTGGATGCCCTCGACGCGCGGGCTGTAGACCCAGATCTCGCGCCACGGCAGCGGCTGCGGCAGGTTCGGCACCTTGGCGCTGTCGAGCTTGAAGGCGAGCGCCTCGCGGCCGGCGGCGGCGAAGGCGTTGGTTCGCAAGGTGGCGGAGACGACGCCGTGGAGGAGCCTCAGGATGCGATCCTCGTCGATCGCCGCGACCTTCGACAGGCCGTCGCGAATCGCCCGTTCGGCGGCTTCCGCCGCGGCTTCGCGCGGACCTTCCTGCTTCGGATCGTGGAGGGCGTCGAACAAGGCGATCAGGCCGTGGGCGACTCCGGGCGCCCGGCGCAGCGCCTCGACCACCGTCACCATCGAGTAGGAAAGGCCGCCCTGGCGCAGATAGCGGAACCAGGCGCGGAACAGGACGACGTCGCGGGGCGCCAGGGCGGCGGCGACGAGCAACTGGTTGAACGGATCGTTCTCGGCGCGGCCCTCGAGCACCTCCGCGATCGCGCGCTCGACCAGCCCGGCGCGCTCGAGCACCTGGTCGGCCTCGCCGGCGCGGACCTCGAGCAGAAATTCGTGGACGTAGCCGAGGCGGCCCTCGTCCAGAGCGGTCGGATGCTCCTCGAGCACCCGGAAGCCGAAATTCTCGAACACCGGCACCGCGTCGGAGAGGGGTATGATCTCGGCGAGACGGTAGGTGTTGAGCCTAAGCCGCTTCGGCCCGTCCTCCTCCTGCCGGTAGAGGCGGGCGTCGCGCTGGGCGGTGCCGTCGAGCGCGCAGATGCGCAATATGTCCTGCGCCGCGTCGGCCGGCGGCACGGTCAGCCGGTAGCCTTCCGGGAAATCGTCGAGATAGGTGATGGCGAGGCGGGTGGCCCGCTGCGGCCCGACCAGCTCGCCCAGCGCCTCCTCGACCGCCGGCTCCCAGCCTCGGACCATCTCGTCGAGCTTGCGGTCGAGCGCGGCGATGTCGGGGGTCGGCGTGTCCGGGCCGACGTAGAGCGTGTAGCGGATCAGGGCGAGATCGCCGTCGCCCAGCTCGACCGACCAATTGGAAATACGCCCCTTCGACGCTTCCTCGATCATCGCTCCGATCGACAGCCGCCGCCGCGTCGTCAGCTCGTCGCGCGGCAGCCAGACGAAGGCGAACATGTTGCCCTTGAGGATCGAGCGGACCAGCACAAGGGTCGGCCGCGGCCGGTCGGCAAGCGACATGGCGGTGGTGACGAGCTCGCGTACCGCCTCGTTGCTGAGGCTGACGAGCAGGTCGTGCGGCAACGCTGTGACGGCATGGCGCAGGGCCTTGCCGCTATGGCCGGAAGGATCGAAACCGAACTCGCGCTCCAGCTGCTGCAGGCGGCGGCGAAGAATCGGCACGTCCTCGACCTGCGAGCTTAGCGCCTCGCTGGTCCACAGACCGGCATGGACTCCGATCGCGGTCACCTTGCCGCCCGCCTTCACCGGCACGACGACGAGATCGAGCGGCACCCGGCGGTGGACGGAGGCGCGGCGCTCGGCCTTGGCGAGGAGCGGGACGTCGCCGCCCTTCTCGAAATAGCGCATCGCCCCGAGGGCGCCGCCGGGGTCGGTCGGCTCTCCGGGGATTCGGAACAGGCCCAGCGTGTTCGTCGGCTGGCCATCGGGATGCTCGACCTCATAGCCCAGCAGCGTCATCGAGCCGTCGGCGAACCAGCGCAGCAAAGCGGCGCCTTCCTCGTTGCCGGCCTCGTCCGCGTCCTGGCGCATCCGCGCCTGCATCGAGCGCCAGTCGGTGACGGCGGCGCGCACGTCGGCGAGGACCCGGTGGAGGTCGGCGACGATCTCGCGCCGCCCTCGGGCATCGTCGCGGTCGACCTCCAGATACATCATCGATTCGCGGCGCTCGGCCTCGTCGCAGAGCGGCTCGACCGCCTCGAGGCAGCCCTGGCCGTCGCGGGCGACGCAGACCACCGGGTGGAGCAGGCGGTGGACGGTGAGGTTGCGTGCGGCGAGGGTGTTGGAGACGCTGTCGACGAGGAAGGGCATGTCGTCGTTGACGATGCCGATCCGCATCCGCCGGTGGCCGAGGGCGCCGCCCTGCGGTTCGACCCGGACGAGCGCGATGCCGGCCGGCCGGCGGGCGGCGCAGGCGGCGATGAACTGCGCCGCGGCGATGCGGTCGGCGTCGGTAAAGTCGGCGAGCTCGCCGGGGAGGGCGCCGTCGACGAGCGCGTGGGCGAGGGCGTCGACAATCTGCACGTCGGCGGCAGGGGGCTCCGCGACCATGCTTTCCGGACTCATAATTGGCTCCCGAAGGGGCGGCGCTGCGGCGCCGTCGGAATAGTCGCGCGCCCTATGCCCCCGGCGGCGGGGAGGGGCAACCCCCAGGCACGGGCTCGCCTTGCCGGGAGCGAAAAGCTAGCAGGGCCGAAAGGAGAGTTGAGATGGCCGACCGGCAGCCGGACTATCCTGTGGATCCGCTGTTCCTGCGGCGCTGGTCGCCGCGAGCGTTCGACGGGTCCCAGATCCCGCAGGAGGATCTGCTGACCATGTTCGAGGCGGCGCGCTGGGCGCCGTCCGCGTTCAACTCGCAGCCCTGGCGCTTCCTCTACGCTCGGCGGGGCGACGAGAATTGGCAGCGGTTCCTCGGCCTGCTGATCCCGTGGAACCAAGGCTGGGCGCACAGCGCGTCGGTCCTCGTCTACATCCTTTCGGACACCCTCCCCTTCAGCGACAAGCGGACCGGGGAGCCGCAACCTTCGACCACCCACAGCTTCGACGCGGGCGCCGCCTGGGCCTGCCTCGCGCTGCAGGCGACGCGAATGGGCTATCTCGCCCACGGCATGTCGGGGATCCAGTACGAGCTGGCCCGTTCCGAGCTTCGCATCCCCGAGCGCTTTGCCCTGAACGCGGCCTGCGCGATCGGCCGGATCGGCGACCCCGCCCAGCTCGACGACAAGCTGCGGGCGCGCGAATTTCCGAGCGGAAGGAAGGCGGTGGAGGAATTCGCCTTTCCGGGCGGGTGGCCCGAATAACCCCTCTCCCGCTTTTCGCGGGAGAGGAGGGGCCCAAGCGGAGCTTGGGAGGTGAGGGTCTGTAAACCGCACTCGGCAAGACCCTCACCTCCCATCCGCTGCGCGGATGGGCCCCTCCTCTCCCGTAAGGACGGGAGAGGGGATTGTGTGCGCGGCCCTTCTGGTCAACATTCCCCGCATGACGGTCGACACGGCTAACGAAGGAAAATCCCGGCGGCTGGTCACGCTCCCGGCGCGGCCCGAGCCGATCCGGGTCGCCGCCGACGAGACCGCGGTGATCGTCGTCGACATGCAGAACGCCTATGCGTCCGAGGGCGGCTATCTCGACCTCGCCGGCTTCGACATCGGCGGCGCCGCGAGGGTGATCGAGCAGACCGCCAAGGTGGTCGAGACGGCGCGGGCGGCCGGCATCCCCGTCATCTATTTCCAGAACGGCTGGGACGCCGCCTATGTCGAGGCGGGCGGGCCAGGCTCGCCAAACTGGCACAAGTCGAACGCCCTCAAGACGATGCGCGCGCGGCCCGAGCTGCAGGGCCAATTGCTCGCCCGCGGCGGCTGGGATTACGAGCTGGTCGAGAGCCTGGCGCCGCGCGACGGCGACATCGTCCTGCCCAAGACCCGCTATTCGGGCTTCTTCAACTCGCAGCTCGATTCGGTGCTTCGCTCGCGCGGCATCCGCAACATCGTGCTGGTCGGAATCGCCACCAACGTCTGCGTCGAATCGACCCTGCGCGACGGCTTCTTTCTCGAATATTTCGGGATCATGCTCGAGGACGCGACCCATCAGGCGGGGCCGGACTATCTTCAGAAGGCGAGCGTCTACAATGTCGAGACCTTCTTCGGCTGGGTCTCCACCGTCGCCGATTTCTGCGGCACGTTCGGCCAGATCCCGCAAGATGAGGAGTGAAAGACATGCCCTTCGAGCCCATCAACCCGCCCCAATTTCCAACTCCCATCGCGCCTTATTCGGCGGGCACCAAGGCGGGGAACACCGTCTATGCCTCC
>JAXDPG010000415.1:0-2639 GCA_034668485.1 Sphingomonadales bacterium | reverse complement strand
GCAGCTCGATGTAGAGATTCTTCAAGGACGACTGGATCAGCCGGATCGTCGCCGTCCGCGGCTTGTCGCCGCTTTTCATCGCGCTCACCAGCGCGGCCTTGATGTCGTCGCGAATCATCCCGTTTCGGTCCGGCCGTTGGAAAGGCGGGAGGATAGGGGCTCGCGCCGCCTTTTAACAGATTGACGCTGCCGCCCCCCGCCTCTAGCCGTCGGGCCTTAGCGACATCGCCAGTCTTCCCAAGGAGTGAACGCCCCCATGGCCGACGCCAAGCCATCGCCCGCGCCGCAAGGAGCGACGGGCGTATTGGTCCTGGCCGACGGCAGCATCGTCTGGGGCCGGGGCTTCGGGGCGGAAGGGGAGGCGGTCGGCGAGGTCTGCTTCAACACCGCGATGACCGGCTATCAGGAGGTGATGACCGATCCCTCCTACGCCTCCCAGATCGTCACCTTCACCTTCCCCCACATCGGCAATGTCGGCGCCAATTATGAGGACGTGGAAGCCGACAATCCCTGGGCTCTGGGCTGCGTCGTCCGCCAGGACGTGACCGAGCCGAGCAACTTCCGGGCGGCCCAGACCTTCGACGCGTGGATGAAGTCGAACGGGCGGATCGGCCTCAGCGGAGTCGACACGCGGGCGCTGACGCGCAGGATCCGCGAGGGAGGGGCGCCGAACGGGGTGATCGCCCACCGGGCGGACGGCAAGTTCGACCTCGACGCCCTGCTGGCCCGGGCGCGCGCCTGGCCTGGGCTCGAGGGGATGGACCTGGCGAAGGAGGTTTCCTGCAAGCAGATGTTCCGCTGGTCCGGAGGCGGCTGGAAGCTCGGCGCGGGCTATTCGGAAGGCGCGGAGGACGAATCCCGCCCCCACGTCGTCGCCATCGACTACGGCTCGAAGCGCAACATCTTCCGCAACCTCGCCGAGGCCGGCGCGCGCGTCACGGTCCTTCCCGCCACCGCCACCTACGAGGAGGTGATGGCCCACGAGCCCGACGGCCTCTTCCTCTCCAACGGCCCCGGCGACCCCGCCGCCACGGGGGAATATGCCGTGCCGGTGATCCGCCAATTGCTGGAAACGGGAAAGCCCCTGTTCGGCATCTGCCTCGGCCACCAGCTCCTCGGCCTCGCCGTCGGCGCGAGAACGGTGAAGATGCACCAGGGCCACCGCGGCGCCAACCACCCGGTCAAGCGCCTCGCCGACGGCCGCGTCGAGATCACCAGCATGAACCACGGCTTCGCGGTCGAGGCGCAGAGCCTGCCGGACAATGCGAAGGCGACCCACATCTCGCTGTTCGACGGCAGCCTGGCGGGGCTCGAGCTGACCGACCGGCCCGCGTTCAGCGTCCAATATCATCCGGAGGCGAGCCCGGGGCCACAGGACAGCGCCTATCTTTTCGGGAAGTTCGTGGAGCAGCTGCGATGATCCCGCCGATCCCGCTGCCGCCGCCGAGCTACGAGCAGACGGTCGAGGCGATCGCGGCGTGCGGAGTCAACCCAGCGAACGTCCGCATCGCCTACGAGGACGAGCTGCAATCGGACCTCGTCACTCTGAGCGATCTCGGTGGAACCGACGAAGCCAGGTTTGCCTGCCTCAGGCGGTCCGTCCATCCTTTTTACATCCTCGAAATCACTCCCGCGGACCAACGGAGCGCCTATTTCGCCGACGCCGATCGCGAAAGCAGCCGCGAATGGAGAGCCGAAGCGATTGCCTGGCTCGAAGCGAAGCGTTTGAGCGACCGCGTTCCCCGCTACGATCCTGCAACGGGCGTTGAAGCGTTCGGGCGGGCAGTCGAGGCCGCCTGCTCGCTCTCTTCCCAAACCGTGCTGGAGGCCGTCGGCCCGACCGGTCTCACCTTCCGGCAGAGCTATATCGAAGGAAGTCTGGGGGCCGGGAGCGACGACAGCTTCACCTGCGTCACGAACATGATCGCCGCCTCCAACGCCGAGGAGCATGGCGTCAGGCTCGCATTCGTCGGCAACGAAGCCGTCGGCGACGGCCGTCCCTGATGCCCCGCCGAACCGACATCTCCTCCATCCTCATCATCGGCGCCGGCCCGATCGTCATCGGACAGGCGGCGGAGTTCGATTATTCGGGGACCCAGGCGGCGAAGACGCTGAAGGCGGAGGGGTATCGGATCGTCCTGGTCAATTCCAATCCGGCGACGATCATGACCGATCCCGAGCTCGCCGACGCCACCTATGTCGAGCCGATCACGCCCGAATTCGTGCGCCTGATCATCGAGAAGGAGCGGCCCGACGCGGTGCTTCCGACCATGGGCGGGCAGACGGCACTGAACACGGCGCTGGCGCTGTGGAAGGACGGCACGCTCGAGGAATATGGCGTCCGGATGATCGGCGCCGACGCCGAGGCGATCGAGAAGGCCGAGGACCGATTGAAGTTCCGCGACGCCATGTCGAAGATCGGCCTCGAAAGCCCGCGCTCCGCCATCGCGCACAGCCTCGAGGAGGCGGTGAGGGCGCTGGATCTCGTCGGCCTGCCGGCGATCATCCGGCCGAGCTTCACGCTGGGCGGCACCGGCGGCGGCATCGCCTATAATCGCGAGGAATTCGCCGAGATCGTCGCCGGCGGTCTCGAGGCGAGCCCGACCACCGAAGTGCTGATCGAGGAATCGGTGCTCGGC
>JAXDPG010000414.1:0-2531 GCA_034668485.1 Sphingomonadales bacterium | reverse complement strand
GTCAGTTCAGCGATAGGTGACCGCCTTCACCGCCTCGACCACTTGGCTGGCCTTGATCAGCGCCAGCTTTTCGAGGTTCGCGGCATAAGGCAGCGGCACGTCGGCATTGGTGACCCGGAGCACCGGCGCGTCGAGATCGTCGAACCCCTGCTCCATCGCCGTCGCCATGATCTCGGCGGAGATGGAGCAGACCGGCCAGCCCTCTTCGACGCAGACCATCCGGTTGGTCCTGGCGAGCGAGGCGAGGACGGTCGCCTTGTCGAGGGGACGCAGGGTGCGAAGGTCGATCACCTCGGCCTCGATCCCCTGCTCGGCCAGCTGGCTGGCCGCCTCGAGCGCGACTCCGACGCCGATCGAATAGCTGACGAGGGTGACGTCCCTGCCCTCCCGAGCGATCCGCGCCTTGCCGATCGGAAGCACGTAATCGTCGAGCTTCGGCACGTCGAAGCTCTGGCCGTAGAGCAATTCGTTCTCGAGGAAGACGACCGGATCCTCGGAACGGATCGCCGCCTTCAGCAGGCCCTTGGCGTCGGCGGCCGAATAAGGGGCGATGACGATCAGGCCGGGCACGTTGGCGTACCAGGGCCCGTAATTCTGGCTGTGCTGGGCGCCGACCCGCGCGGCGGCGCCGTTGGGGCCGCGGAAGACGATCGGGCAGCGCATCTGGCCGCCCGACATATAATTGGTTTTGGCCGCAGAATTGATAATATGATCAATGGCTTGCATCGCGAAGTTGAAAGTCATGAACTCGACGATCGGCTTCAATCCCCCCATCGCGGCGCCGGTGCCGACGCCGGCGAAGCCATATTCGGTGATCGGCGTGTCGATGACTCGCTTCGGCCCGAACTCCTCGAGCAGGCCCTGCGTGACCTTGTAGGCGCCCTGATATTCGGCGACCTCCTCGCCCATCACGAACACCCGGTCGTCGGCCCGCATCTCCTCGGCCATGGCGTCGCGGAGCGCCTCGCGAACGGTCTGGCGGACGGTCTCGGTGCCTTCTTCGGGCACCTCCGGCGCTTCCGGGTTGTCGTGGGCGGCGGCGACGAGGGCGTGGGCGCCGGTCTCCTGCGGCTTCTGCTCCGTCTCCGACTGCGGCACGGCTTCGGTCTTCTGGTCGCTCGGCTGCTCGACCGCCGGCTTCGCCTCCGCGGCCGGCGCAGGCGCCGCGGACGCCTCCTCGCCATCCGCGGCGATCAGGGCGATGACGGTGCCGACCTTCACCTCGTCCGTCCCCTCGGCGACGAGGATCTTCGCGATCGTGCCTTCGTCGACCGCCTCGAACTCCATCGTCGCCTTGTCGGTCTCGATCTCGGCGAGGATGTCGCCGGACTTCACCACGTCGCCTTCCTTGACCAGCCATTTGGCGAGCGTCCCTTCCTCCATGGTCGGGCTGAGGGCGGGCATTTTGAGTTCGATCGGCATTCTCAACTCCCCGTCACCCCGGCGGAAGCCGGGGCCCAGGAACACGGAACCGAACGGAACGGACCCGCGGCATCGCTTCCAGGAACGGTGTTCATGGGTCCCGGCTTTTGCCGGGATGACGTCTCGGCCAGCATCAGTAGGTCTCGACCAGGATATCGGTGTAGAGCTCGGCCGCCTCCGGCTCGGGCGACTGCTCGGCGAAATCGGCGGCCTCGACCACGATCCGCTTGATGTCGGTATCGATCTTCTTGAGCGCGTCCTCCTTCACCCCCATCGCCTCGAGCTCCCTCTTGGCATGGTCGATCGGGTCCGATTTCTCGCGCACCGCCTGCACTTCCTCGCGCGAGCGATATTTGGCTGGGTCGGACATCGAATGGCCCCGGTACCGGTAGGTCTTCAGCTCGAGCAGGATCGGGCCCTTGCCGGCGCGGACCCATTCGAGCGCCGTCGTCGCCGCGCCGCGCACGGCGAGCACGTCCATGCCGACGATCTGGAGGCCCGGGATGCGGAACGATTCGCCGCGGCGGTAGAGCTGGTCCTCGGCCGAGGAGCGGTTGACGCTGGTGCCCATGGCGTACTGGTTGTTCTCGATCACGTAGATGATCGGAAGTTTCCAAAGTTCGGCCATGTTGAAGCTTTCGTAGACCTGGCCCTGGTTGGCCGCCCCGTCGCCGAAATAAGCGAGGCAGACGCCGCCGTCGTTGCGGTATTTGTGGGCGAAGCCGAGGCCGGTGCCGAGGCTGACCTGGGCGCCGACGATGCCGTGGCCGCCGTAGAATTTATGCTCGACGCTGAACATGTGCATCGAGCCGCCCTTGCCCTTCGAGATGCCGGCGGCGCGGCCCGTCAGCTCGGCCATGATGACCCGCGGCTCGATGCCGTAGGCGAGCATGTGGCCATGGTCGCGATAGCCGGTGATGACGCTGTCCCTGCCCGGCTCCATCGCCGACTGGAGGCCGACCGCGACCGCTTCCTGGCCAATGTAGAGGTGGCAGAAGCCGCCGATCAGGCCGAGCCCGTAAAGCTGGCCGGCGCGCTCCTCGAAGCGGCGGATCAGGAGCATCTGGCGGTAATATTCGAGCAGCTCGTCCTTGCCCGCCTGATGGCGC
>JAXDPG010000413.1:0-5552 GCA_034668485.1 Sphingomonadales bacterium | reverse complement strand
GGGGTTGGCCGGTGGGGCGCTGGGCCTGTCCTAGGGGGGCGTTCTGGGCGGCCTGGCGGGGGGTGCTGGGGCGGGGCCTGGGGCGGATGTCCGACTCGCGTGGTCTCTCTATGTTCTCACAACCGGCGTGCTTTTGCAACCCTATTTTTGCTGCGGTCTGCCGTTTGATCTCCCATTGCGGCAGGCAGTCCGAAAGGAAGGCCGTCCGGACCGCTAGGCTTGAACCCCGCCGGCCGCCTCGGCCTCCACCCGATCCGCAGGGGCCGAAGGGAGCGGTCCGCGGAACCGTCCCAGCCTCGCCAACCGTCCCAAAATGGACTCGGCCGCTCTCCCCTTGAGCAGCTGGGCCCCCAGGCCGGCGCAGAGCCTGCAGGCCTCGGTATAGGCGCGGCGGGCCTCGGGCTGGCGGGCGGCGAGGGGTGCCCTGTCGCCCAGGCGAGCGGCGGTGAAGGTGCGTCCGATCTCGCGGTCCTGGACGGCGATGATGGCGACCGCCTGCTGGACCCTGCGGGCGGCGTCGGGGCAGAAGATGCCGATCGCCGCCTGGCCGCCCAGCATCCTGGGAAGCAGAATGCGCATATCTTCCTCGTAGCGGTCGAGATCCTCGCCGGTGACCGAGGCGGGATCGCACTCGGCCTTCCAGCTCAGCCAGCAGGCCGCATGGGCCGCGGCCGCGATCGCCCCGACCGTGTCCTTGAGCAGGGTCACGGCGCTTTCGGTGACCATGGCGTCGCGCGAGCGCTGCCACGCCTCCAGCTCGTGCCGTGCCTTCGCCCTCGCGGCGAAATGGCCGGTGAGGCCGCCGCTCAGGATCGAGCCGAGGACCGTGAGGCCCATCCCCGCCGCCGATACGTCCGCCATCGTTCAACCCTCCACGGCGCCGGCCCGCGCCGCGCGTCCGATCCTCCTCCCCTATAGCAGGTCCACCGATCGAAGGCAGGGGAGGCGGCTTGCGCGGATTGCGCTGCGCGCCCGATTGCGCTAAGGGCCGCGCCTTCCAAAGCATGAGCAATGGAATTGCGGGAGGCGGGCCCCGGGCCCGCCGTTCGAACCGCTAAGCTTGAACCCGGCCGGAAGTACCGCTTCCGGACGAACCTACAGAGTGAGACACAATGGCTAAGAAGATAACGGGCTATATCAAGCTCCAGGTGCCCGCGGGCGCCGCCAATCCGTCGCCGCCGATCGGGCCTGCCCTCGGCCAGCGGGGCGTCAACATCATGGAATTCTGCAAGGCGTTCAACGCGGCGACGACCGAGCTGGAGAAGGGCATGCCCATCCCCACCGTCATCACCGTCTTCGCGGACAGGAGCTTCGCCTTCGAGACCAAGACGCCGCCGGCGACCTTCCTCCTGAAGAAGGCGGCGAAGATCAATTCGGGCGCCAAGGAGCCCGGCAAGCAGGTTGCCGGCCGGGTCACCCGCCAGCAGCTTCGCGACATCGCCGAAGTGAAGATGAAGGATCTGAACGCCAACGACATCGATGCGGCGGCCCGCATCATCGAAGGCTCCGCCCGCGCGATGGGCCTCGAAGTGACGGGGAGCTAGAGCGATGGCGAAGCTGACCAGGAAGCAGAAGGCGCTCGCCGAGATCGTCGACCGGACCCGGCTCTACGGAGTCGACGAGGCGATCGAGACGCTCAAGGCCAACGCCAAGGCGAAGTTCGACGAGACGATCGAGGTCGCCCTCAACCTCGGCGTCGACCCGCGCCACGCCGATCAGATGGTGCGCGGAGTCGTCACCTTGCCGGCCGGCACCGGCAAGGACGTGCGCGTCGCCGTGTTCGCGCGCGGCGCCAAGGCCGAGGAGGCGCTTGCGGCCGGAGCCGACATCGTCGGGGCCGAGGATCTGATGGAGACGATCCAGGGCGGGACGATCGATTTCGACCGGGTCATCGCCACCCCCGACATGATGGGCGTGGTCGGCCGGCTCGGCAAGGTGCTCGGCCCGAAGGGGCTGATGCCCAACCCCAAGCTCGGCACCGTCACCCCCAACGTCACCGAGGCGGTCAAGGCCGCCAAGGGCGGCCAGGTCGAGTTCCGGGTCGAGAAGGCCGGGATCATCCATTCCGGCATCGGCAAGGCGAGCTTCACGGCGGAGGATCTGAAGCGCAACTTCACCGCCTTCGTCGACGCCATCGTCAAGGCCAAGCCGGCCGGCGCCAAGGGCAAGTACGTCCAGAAGGTGGCGCTGAGCTCGACCATGGGGCCGGGCCTCAAGGTCGACGTCGCCGAGGTGGCGAGCGCGTAAGCGGATCGGATCGAAGTGATACTTCGATCGGGTCGGGTGGAGAAGGCCGGGGCGCAAGCTCCGGCCTTTCTTAGCCCTATCCGGGGCCGGGGAGCGCCAGGCGCCGCAGCAGCTTGCGCCGCGCATCCAGGACGAGAAGCAGAGCTGTCGCGCCTGAGAGGACGAGCAGGAACGGCGAGATGATGAGCAGCAAGGTCGGCGACGACTGCATGCCTCCCCACAAGCGCGGCGTCAGGTTGAGCCCGGGATCCTGCTCCATGCTGAGCGCGGCAAGGCCGAAGCTCATCATCGAGCGCTCGAACACGGCGGCGATCGGCGCCGGCAAGGGTTTGCCGTTTGTCATCGTGCGGGGCACGACCTTGGAAAAGTCAAATTCGCCGGTGGTGGGGTTCCAGGGCTCCAGATAGGCGTCGGCGAGACGGCAGCCGGGGGTTAGCGGGCTGCGCGGGCCGATATCCGCGCAAGTGCGCTTGGTCAGCCGGCCGACGGAATCGATATAATGACTAAGCCTGCGGCGATAATCGGCCTCGTCCGCACCGGCGTTCGACCGCGACACCACATACCCGACCACCAGCGGACTTATCGTGCTCAAGGCGGACGTGAAGGCCAGGAACAACGGGAAAAAAACAATAATCATCGGCAAGGCCAATGCGGTCGCGCCATAGTTGCGGCCCAGCCCCCATCGCCGGCGGGGCAGGCGGCACAGGCCGATACCCGCAGTCATGCTGAGAAGCAGCAGGAACGCCGCTCCGAGCGAGTAGATGAAGGAAAGGAGCAACTGCGTCTCCGCTCGCTTCTGCTGGAAGAGATCGTAGCTGCCCCGGATCATCGGATCATCGACGATCGCCAGGGCGCCCAGACGGAAGCGCTCGACGATTCGATCATAATCCGGGCGCGGACGGATCGGCTCGAATCCCGCCGACGTGACGGAAGGCTTGTCCACACAGAAAGCGAGGATGCGGTCCGCCACCGTCCGATTGGCGGGCGAAGGAGGAGAAACTTGATACCATTCTGCCGGTATCGGCTCGTTGCCCTCGGTTCTCTGCAGCCATGCCGCGACCGGCGGATATTCGCGCATCCCCGGCAGAATGTCGCGGGCATCGGCGGTCAGCTTGCGGCCGTTCATCAACTCCCGCACGTAGAGATCCACCGGCACCGGCGGCACGGCGGCGGCCATTGTCGCCGACGTTTCATCCCCCAGCGGATAGAGGCGGGGATGCGCGGGAACATTGAACAACGGCCGCCCGATACGCCTTTCGATCTCCGCCATCGCATATTCCTGGACGCAGGCTACGGCGGGCATCTTCTCGTTGAGGGACGGATCGGTCATCTGCCGGCGCAACGACTGGTAATCCGCCCGGGCGCCCTGCAGCTGGGCCAGCGGCAGGGAAGCCAGAAAGAGGGTGGTGGCCGTGAGGAACGCGAAAGTCAGGCTGCGGGTCGTGCCGCGCCCTGTGATGCGCTCCATGAGTCCGGCAAGCCAGCGCGCGCCGAGGGCGAACAGTTCGCCGGAGCGCGCTTCGGCGCGGAGGAAGCCCCGCGCCTCGGCGCATTTCATCCAGCCCGACGCGAATCCCTCGCCCTGGAGCCCCGCCATTGCCACGGCGACCAAGAGGAAACGCGAGGCCAGGTAGAAAAGGAGGAAGGCCAACGCGAAGTTGAACAGTTCGGAAGCCAAGGCCCATTCCCCCCGAGAGGCCAGCCTTCTATACTTCCGAGTAGCGGGACGGTAGAGAATTGGCGGGCATGAACTGCGAACCGGGGGCTTGAGAAACCCATGCTCACACCGCGCCGGCTACTGGCATTCGTCCGCAAGGATGTTCTGGCGGCGGTGGGCATCCTCGGATTGGCGATCAACCTGATCGGCTCGATCGGTCCCTTCCTCACCGTCGCCAATGTCGCCCGCTACATCGTCGACCATTGGGTCGAAGTGACGTCGATCGTCTGGATCGAGTTATTCGGTCTGTTCGGCCTGCGGATACCGCCCTTGCTGGGTTTCTCGCTGACGCTGCTGGTGTTCCACCTCGGACTGGTGGGCAGTGCCTATCGCCGCGCGCGGGACGCCGAGCCGCTCGCGGAAATCGAAAGACGAAGCTGGGAGCGGGACCGCCTGCTCGCTCTCGTCCTCTACATTCCGATCATGATCGGCACCCTGCTCACGGCCTTCGCCACGCTCGCCCGCGACACAGTGACTGGGGAGGCTCCGGCGGGACCTCCGCTCATCATTCTTTCTTTCTTCATCGTCGTGCTGTCTCCCGTCGTCGCTTTCTCGCTGGCACGCCCCCGACTGCTGGTCCGACGGTTTCTCTCGGTCTATGTGGTTGCGGGGCTCATCCTGCTGCTGGATTTTGGCGCGCGTGTCCTGGAGGGTGCGGAGGCCGGGCCGGCCAAGAATGGCTAGGGGCAAGAGACTTCAGGCCAGATGCTGGCCCAGCGCTTTTTCGATCCAATACATGAGCTCCGGCCCCGCCCGTCTCGTTTCGCCAGCGCCGGGAACAGCGACCGGCTCCCAGTTGACAAGAGCCGCGCGAGCCCGGAGCTTCCACACCGGATTCCAAACAGGGGCGATCATGCATAAATCACCGGTCGCCTTCGCGCTCGCCCTCCTCGTCGCCTCTGCCGCCTGGGCGAAGACCGACCCCGTGACCTGGATGAAGCATATCCTCGTCGAGATGGATGCGATCCAGAAGAAGGACGGCTACGCGCCCGAAGGCGAGACCCGGGCCGGCGCCCTGGCGACCGGCGGCGAGGCGCGGCTGGAGTTCGCGCTTGCGGGCGGAGCGGCCTACCGCTTCGTCGTCGTCTGCGAATCGGCCTGCGGGGCCGGCGAGGTCGAGCTGCTCGACCGGGCCGGGGCGCGGATCGCCGGGCCGGGGGTGCTGGTCGAGATGCCCAAGCTCGAAGCGGCGCCGGCGGCGGCCGGGACCTACATTCTGCACGTGGCGATGACCGACTGCGCGGCGGCAAGCTGCGCCTGGTCGGCGCGCGTCTACGCGAAACGCTGAAGAGACGGCCGGGCGGCGCCCCGCGCTGCCGTGCCTTGGGGCCGACTCGCGTGATCGCGATCACGCCCGCCGCCGGGAGACCTGCTATTGTCCCGGTCGCGGTGGAGGCCGGTAAGCGCCGGCGCCCCGCGATCGAAGGGAGCTCAGCTTGCAGTTGCGCGGGCTCGCCGCGATCGGCCAGAAGCTGAGGAGGATCGGCGGCCGACCGTGACGAGGCGGGCCGGCCGGAGTGCGAGGGCGGGCTTCGGGTTCAAAAGGAGAGCGGCGATGCGGACGAAATCTCTTCTCGGCTTCGGGGCC
>JAXDPG010000412.1:0-3697 GCA_034668485.1 Sphingomonadales bacterium | reverse complement strand
GAGCCAGGGATCGAGATAGTCGCAGCGATTGGCGAAGACGGTTCCCGACTCCACTTGCGCCGCCAGGCTTGCGGCGGCGTCCATATCCCGAGTCCAGACCGAGGCGGTGAGGCCGTAGGCGCTGTCGTTCATCAGGCCGACCGCCTCGGCATCGTCCCTGACCTTCACCAGGCCGATCGCGGGACCGAACGTCTCCTCGCGCATGATCGCCATCGAGTGGTCGACGCCGGTCAGCACCTGTGGGCCGAGATAAGGACCCTCGCCATTATCGGCCGGGAACAGCTGCCGCGGAATATGGCCCGTCGCGCCCGCGGTGACGGCCTGGCGGACCTGCCCGCGCACAAGGGCGGCGCCCGTGGCGGTCGCCATCGGGCCGAGGCTGGTGTCGGGGTCGAGCGGATCGCCGAGCCGATATTGCGACGCGGCTTCGACGAAACCGTCGAGAAAGGGCTGCCACACCGCTTCGTGCACGTAGACGCGCTCGACGCCGCAGCAGGACTGGCCGCTATTGTAGAAGCTGCCATCCACCAGCTCCGCGACCGCGCCGGCGAGATCCGCATCCTCGCGCACATAAGCGGGATCCTTGCCGCCGAGCTCCAGCGTCAGGGTGGTGAAGGAGCCGGCCGCCGCCCGCTCGACCGCCCGTCCCCCTTCCACCGAGCCGGTGAAGGTGGCGTGATCGACGGTTCCGGAGCCCAGCAGCCCTCCGGTCTGCTCGTGGCTGAGGAACAGGCTGGCGAACAGCCCCTCCGGAAGGCCCGCCGTCCGCAGCGCCTCGGCGAAGCGCTCGCCGGCGAGCGGCGTCTGCGCGGAGTGCTTGAGGATCACCGCATTGCCGGCGATGAGCGCCGGCACGATGGTGTTGGCGGCGGTGAGGAAGGGATAGTTCCACGGGGCGATTACCAGCACCAGGCCCGCCGGCACCCGCACCACCGAACGCCCGGCTTCGGCGACGGCAGGGGCGAGCGCCGCTTCCGCGATGGCGAGCATCGCCCGGACCCGCTCCGCGAGCGACCGGAATTCCCCGCCGTAGCGGACCGGCCGCCCCATCTGCCACGCAATCTCCGGCACGATCTCAGGATTGAGCGCCTCCATTGCATCGAGGAAGCGCAGCATGGTCGCACTGCGCTCGTCGAGCGGGGTTCGAGCCCATCCGGGCTGTGCCCGCCGCGCTCGCTCCACTGCCCGCGCCACCTCCGCGTCGGTCGCCAGCGGCCGCCGCGCATATTCGCGTCCGTCGACTGGCGAGATGCAGACCAGATCGGCCATGGTTCAGATGATCTCGAAATAGCGGGCGAGGTGCCAGTCGGTCACCGCCTTGCGCGCTTCGCGCTCCTCCCATTCGCGGGTGGCGGCATAATGGTCGACGAACTCGCCGCCGAACAATTCGCGCGCCGCCGCCGACGCCCGCAGCCGCTGCGCGGCCTCCCACAAGGTCGCCGGGAGCGCGCGATCCGGGGAGGGATCGAGCGCATAGGCGTTGCCGGCGACCGGCGGGTCCGGCTCGGCGCGGTTGGCGATGCCCCACAGGCCCGAGCCGATCGCGGCGGCGAGGGCGACGTAGGGGTTTATATCGGCCGCCGCGATCCGGTATTCGACCCGCTGGGTCTTGTCGGAGCCGCCGATCACGCGCAGCGCGCAAGTGCGGTTCTCATAGCCCCACAGGGCCGCGGTCGGCGCCCAGAAGCCGGGGATCAGGCGGGTGTACGCGTTGACCGTCGGCGCCACCATGGCGAGCAGCTCCGGCATCAGCGCCTGCTGGCCGCCGACGAACCAGCGCATCTCCTGCGACATGGAGAGATCGGAATCCTCCGCGTAAAAGCGCGACCGCCCGCTGTCGGCGTCGACCAGCGACATGTGGAGATGGCCGGACTGGCCGGGCCAGTCGTTCGACCATTTCGCCATGAAGGTCGCCATCCAGCCGCGGCGCTGGCAGAGGATCTTGACGATGGTCTTGAACAAGGCCGCCTTGTCGGCCGCCTCGAGCGCGTCGTCGACCCGAATCGCCCCCTCGATCACTCCGGGGCCGGTTTCGGTGTGGAGCCCCTCGAGTTCGATGCGCATCGCGTCGCAGGTCGACCACAGCTCGCGATAGAAGTCGGAATGCACCCCCGAGCGAAGCATCGAATAGCCGAAATGGCCCGGCGTGATCGGCTTGAGGCCACGATAGCCCTTGTCCCGGGCCGATTGCGGAGTCTCCTCGAAAACGAAGAATTCGAACTCCGCCGCCGCCTTGACCCGGCAACCCATCGCCGCCGCGCGATCGAGCACCCGGCGCAGCACCCCCCGCGGGCAGATCGCTTCGGCAGGGCCGGCAAACTCGCCGAGGAGCAGCGGCATGCCACCCTCGAACGGCATTGCGCGCTCGGTCTCGGGAAGGAGCCGCACCTCGGCGTCCGGATAGGCGGTGTGCCAGCCGGTAAAGCTCGCATTGTCGTAGAGCTGGTCGCTCGAATCCCAGCCGAGCACGACGTCGCAGAAGCCGAAGCCACCGGCGAGCGCCGAGGCGAGCTTGTCGGGCGCCATATATTTGCCCCGGAAGACTCCGTCGACGTCGAACACGCCGACCTTCGCGCAAGCGGGATCGCGTTCGCGGACTCGCTTCACCAGGTCGTCGGTCGCCATGATCCGTCCTTAGCACCCCGTCATTCCCGCGAAAGCGGGAATCCAGACGGCGTCGCCGCTGGCCCCACATCCGACTGGATCCCCGCTTTCGCGGGGATGACGAGCATGGCTTGATTCCGGCCCTGCCGCCGCCATCTAGGCCGGCAGAGCATCGCGACGGGCATCCAAAGACAGAATGAACGACAATCTCACCCCCAAGACGATCGTCGCCGCCCTCGATGAGCATATCATCGGCCAGACCGACGCGAAGCGCGCCGTCGCCGTCGCGCTCAGGAATCGCTGGCGCAGGCAGCGGCTCGAGGACGGGCTGCGCGAGGAAGTGACTCCCAAGAACATCTTGATGATCGGGCCGACGGGCTGCGGCAAGACCGAGATCAGCCGGCGGCTGGCCAAGCTCGCCGACGCGCCCTTCGTCAAGGTCGAGGCGACCAAGTTCACCGAGGTCGGCTATGTCGGCCGCGACGTCGAGCAGATCGCCCGCGACCTCGTCGAGGAAGCGGTGCGGCTCGAGAAGGAGCGGCGGCGGCTGGCGGTCAAGGATGCCGCCGAGGGCGCCGCGATGGACCGGCTGCTCGAGGCTCTGACCGGCAAGGGCGCCAGCGAGGCGACTCGCGAGAGCTTTCGCCAACGCTTCCGCGAAGGCCATCTCGACGGCTCGGAAGTCGAGCTCGAGCTCGCCGAGGCTCCCAACGCGCCGTTCGAGATTCCCGGCATGGCCGGGCAGGTCGGAATGATCAACCTGTCCGAGATGATGTCCAAGGCGATGGGCCAGACGCCGAAAAAGCGCCGCCGGCTCAAGGTGCAGGAGGCCTGGACCCGGCTGGTCGAGGAGGAAGCCGACAAGAGGCTCGACCCGGACGACGTCAACCGGGTCGCGCTTGCGGACGCGGAAGCGAACGGAATCGTCTTCCTCGACGAGATCGACAAGATCGCAGTCTCCGACGTGCGCGGCGGCTCGGTCTCCCGCGAGGGCGTTCAGCGCGACCTGCTGCCGCTGATCGAGGGCACGACGGTCGCCACCAAATACGGGCCGATGAAGACCGACCATATCCTCTTCATCGCCTCGGGCGCC
>JAXDPG010000411.1:0-3574 GCA_034668485.1 Sphingomonadales bacterium | reverse complement strand
AGAAGCTTCCCCAGCCGACCATCTCCAAGGTGGTTCTCAAGGTCGACCTCTACCCGAGCGAGACGCGGGCGCTGATCAGGGGCCGCTACGTCCTCGCCAACCTCACCGCCGGCCCGATCAGCGAGGTCCATGTCCGCATCCCGCCCCGCGACCTCGAGCTTCTCGGCCTCGCCTTCCCGGGCGCGAAGCTTCGCGTCGACGACGAGGATTTCGGCTATCGGATCTACGCGCTCGACCGGCCGATGGCGCCGGGCGAGACCCGGACGCTCGCCTTCGAGACCCGCCGCTGGCAGCGCGGCTTCCGCAATTCGACCAACGACACCCGCCTCGTCGGCAACGGCACCTTCCTCGACAATCTGGAGATCGCTCCGGCGATCGGGATGGACCGGTTCGGCCTTCTCCAGGACCGCTCCAAGCGCCGCAAATACGGTCTTCCCGCCGAGCTTCGCCCGGCGAAGCTCGAGGACCTCGCGGCGACCCGGCGCAGCTATTTCGGCGGCGGCTGGTCGACCGCGGACATCATTGTCTCGACCGAGGCGGACCAGATTCCGATCGCGCCCGGCAAGAAGGTGTCCGACGCGGTCGCCGGCGGCCGCCGCACCGCCCGCTTCGTCTCCGACGCTCCGATCCTAACCTTCTTCTCGATCCAGTCGGCGCGCTACGCCGAGAAGCACCGCATGCATCGCGGCATCGACCTTGCCGTCTACTACCACCCCGGCCATCCCTGGAACGTCGACAGGATGCTCGACGCGCTCGCCGGAGCGATGGATTATTACCAGGCCAATTTCGGGCCCTATCAGTTCGAGCAGGCGCGGATCATCGAATTCCCCGGCTATCAGAGCTTCGCCCAGGCCTTCGCCAACACCATGCCCTATTCGGAAGCGATCGGCTTCGTCGCCGACAATAGCGATCCCGACAAGATCGACTATGTCACCTACGTCACCGCCCACGAGCTCGGCCACCAATATTGGGCCCACCAGATCATCGGCGCGGACATGCAGGGCGGCACCATGCTCAGCGAGACGCTCGCCCAATATTCGGCGCTGATGGTGATGAAGCACCGCTATGGCGAGGACAAGATCCGCCGCTTCCTGAAGTTCGAGCTCGATACCTATCTGCGCCGCCGCGGCGGCGAGCTGGTCGAGGAGGTTCCGCTCGAGCGGGTCGAGAACCAGCAGTACATCCACTATAACAAGGGCTCGCTGGTCATGTATCTGCTGCAGGAGCGGCTCGGCGAGGCGGCCGTCAACCGGGCGCTTCGCTCGATGCTCGCCCGATACCGGTTCAAGGGCGCCCCCTATCCGCGCTCGATCGAGCTGGTCGACGCCTTCCGCAAGGAGGCGAAGACGCCCGAGGACCAGGCCCTGATCACCGATCTGTTCGAACGCATCACCCTCTACGACCTCAAGGTCGGCGCTCCGACGGCGGCGAAGCGCGCCGACGGCCGCTGGGACGTGACCGTGCCGGTGGAGGCGGGGAAATATTACGCCGACGGCAAGGGCAACGAGAAGCCCGCCGCCTTCGCCGACCGGATCGCCATCGGCCTGTTCACCGCCGAGCCCGGCCGCGGCGCCTTCGACCGCCGGAACGTCCTCCTGATGCAGCCCCGGCCGGTCCGGAGCGGCAAGCAGGTCTTCCGCTTCGTCACCGCCCGCAAGCCGACCCACGCCGGCATCGACCCCTATAATTTCTACATCGACCGCAATTCGGACGACAATGTCGCGCCTGTGACCTAGGTCCGCGGGTACCCGCAACGGTGTGAGCCGACGTCATCCCGGCGAAAGCCGGGATCTCGTGGAGACCGCCGAGGCTTGTTGTTTCGAGGTCCCGGCTTCCGCCGGGACGACGGATCAGCCTCCGCCCTTCTCCGCCATCAGCATCCTGACCAGAGGCTGAAGCTCGGGGCCGTAATGAGCGAGCACGTGATGCTCCCCGGCCGTGTCGAAATGGCTGACCAGCCGCTTGCCGTCCCAATGATGCACCGCAAAGCAAGGCGGATCGGCGACGATCATCGGCCGTCCGTCCGGCCGCTCCGGGTCAATGGTCTCGAAATCGAGCGCCACCTGGGGCGCCGTCGACGGGCAGACCGCCAGCAGCGTCCCCGCCCAGCGGGTGACGACCGGGCGGTGGAGATGGCCGGCGATGAGGGCGACGATATTGTCCTGCGCCGAGACCAGCGCTTCCAGCCTCGCCACCCACGAGGCCTCGGGATCCTCGGTCATCCAGCTCAGCCCGCTGTCCACCGGCGGATGGTGCAGGACGATCAGGGTCGGCCGTCCCGGCGCCTCGGCGAGGCGGTCGCGAAGCCAGGCGGCGCGGGTCTCGCAGAAATTGCCGCCGTGGCGCCCCTCCTCGAGCGTGTCGAGGACGAGGATCCTGAGGTCATGGCCCTCGATCGCATATTGGAGGAAGCCGCCGGGCATGGCCAGGTCCGGGAAATTGGCCCGGAACGCCTCGCGGCCGTCATGATTGCCGAGCGCGTAGAAGACCGGGAAGGGCAGGTCGGCCAGCGCCAGCTTCAATCGCGCATAGGATTCGGAATCGTCGCCGGCGTCGGCGAGGTCGCCGGTGGCGAGCAGGAGGTCGGGCCGGGGGACCATCGCCTTGAGGCTGCGCAGCGCGCAATCGAGCCGCTGCCGGTTGAGCTCGTCGGGGTTGCCGGGGTCGAAGCCCAGGTGGATGTCGGTGATCTGGGCGATCAGCATCAGCGCCGCCCCTCGGCGACGATCGTGTCGCGCTGCTTTCCCCTTATCCGCTGCCGGATCAGCATCGACGGCGCCCCCGCGTCCATATGGTAATCATGGCACATCGCGCAGGAGGATGGCACCGCTTTCGCGCTGCCCTCGCCGCCATGGCAGGTCCGGCAGCTGGCGAGGCCGGGGATGAGGAGGTCCGAAGCCGAGTTCGAGCGTCCCGCCGAGTGGCAGCTCGAGCAGCTTTGGGTGGCGTGGGCGCGGTGGTCGAACCAGCCTTTGTGCAGATACCGGAGCGGGAAGGCGACGGGCCTGATCCGGAAGTCGAGCGAGCCCGGCGGCGGCGCCTCGACCGAATGGCAATCGAAGCAGGCGCCGCCCGGCGAGAAGACGGCCCGGATCGCGCGCTCGGCGCTGCCGGGACCGCGGGCGAACTGGATACGGTTTCGAAGGTCCGACGCATCGCCGGGGGGGCGGCGCGCGGCCGGAGCCAGCACCGCAGGCGGCGCGACGCTGCGGCCGCGATAGAAATCGCGCAGATCGGCGACGACCTGGGCCGGATCGCCGTGGCGCAAGGTGCGAAGCGTGCCGCCGGCCCGGTCGAAGGCGAGGCTGTGGCACATGGCGCAATCCTGCTCCATGTCGACCGGCTGGAAGCGGGCGCCGTCGGGGGCGGGATCGTGGCAGTCCCGGCACTGCAGGGCCTCGCCGAAGCCGTAGGCGCGGCCGAGCCGGCGCGCCATCTGGGCGACTCCGTTGCTTCGCGACAAATGCACAGCGTGGGGAAATTTGAGGTTGCTCATCTCCCTCGGCCGATCGGCGAGGGAGGCCCGTCGCAGAAGCGGCCGGTCGCCATTCCAGCCGGCGATCAGGACGGGCTC
>JAXDPG010000410.1:0-3168 GCA_034668485.1 Sphingomonadales bacterium | reverse complement strand
GATGCTTGTCCAGGCGGTCGACGTCGACCGCTTCACGCCGCGCATGTTCACCGTCGCCGTCCAGGTCGCGCTCGCCACCGCCGATCCGGCGGCGCTCTGCCCGCTGGTCGGCCCCGGGCGCGCCGTTTCGGACCAGCCGGTCTGGCCGCTGGCCGATGCGATGTGCGCCTCGCTGGAAGGCGATGCCGCCCGCGCCAGCCAGCTGATCGATTCCGCGCGGCGGCGCAGCGGCGGCGGCATCGACATGCTGCTCGCCGAGAAGGTGGTCGGCGCCGGCGCCAATACCCGCCGGGCCGTCTCGATCGAATGGTCGGGGGTGGACGAGCTCAGCAGCTGGCGCTTCGGCCTCGCCAGCGCGACCGGCCTCGAAATCCCCGCCGGGCTGATGAACCGCGCCGGGCCGGCCGTCTGGGCCTGGCAGGCGCGAGCGCCGATGGTGCCGCTCGAGCAAAGGGTGGCGGCGGCGCAGCGGGCGGCGACGCTCGGCGTCTTCTCCAACGCCTCGCTGGTCGAGATGTACAGCCTGATCGCCGACCGCACCGACCCGTCCGAGATCGAGGGCAGCGTCGGCGATAGGCTGCGCAAGGCCTATGTCGCGCCCACCGTCGGCGAGCGCATCGACGCGATGCGCAATCTCTGGGGCGAGAGCGACGCCGACCGCTACGGCCGCTTCGTCCTCACCGCGGCGGCGGCCGCGCGGGTGCCGCCCTCCTCGGACGTCGGCAACCGCACCGACGATTTGCTCGGATCGATGATGACCGCGGGCTACGACCGCTTTGCCGCCCGCTGGGGCGGAGTCGCCGACGCCCTCGACGGCGACGACGGCGACCGCGCCTGGTCGATCCTTGCCGTCGGAGCGCCGCGTGCCGTGGTCGATCTCGGCGCGAACCGGGTCGAGGCCTTCACCGACCGAGTCGACGGCCAGCGCGGACGGATGCTGGTCGCCGCGCTTGCCGGCCTCGGACGCCTCGCCGATCCCGCCGCCTACGGGGTCGATCCGGCGCCGCGCAGCCGCTGGGCCAATCTGATCGCCGCGGCGGCTCGCGCCGACCAGCCCGGCACCGTCGCCCTGCTCGCCGGAGTCGGAATGCAGACTCCGGGCTGGCGCGGCGTTCCGCCCGAGCATCTCTACCATATCGTTCGGGCGCTGCGGGCGGTCGGCCTGGAATATGAGGCCCGGATGATCGCCGCCGAGGCGATGACCCGGCTGTGACCGGGGTCCGCGAGGACGGGCAGCTGATCGCCGCCTTCCTCGAGATGCTCGCCGCCGAGGCGGGGGCCGCGCTCAACACCCGCCTGGCCTATGAGCGCGACCTGCGCGGCGCTTCCGAGCTGCTCGGCGGCGGCCTGTCCGGCGCCTCCCGCGAGGCGTTGAAGCGCCTCTCCGAAGCCTGGCTGCCGCTCAAGCGCAGCACGGTCGCGCGCAAGGCGGCGGCGCTGCGCCGCTTCTTCGGCTTCCTTCACGACGAGGGGCTTCGCTCCGACGATCCTTCGGCGGCCTTGCCGCGCCCGGCCGGCGGACGATCGCTGCCGAAGATCCTCGATCACGGCGCCGTCGGCGCCCTGTTCGCCGAGCTCGAGCGCCGCTGCCGGGAGACGCCCGGCGCTGCCGCGCTGCGCCTCAGCGCCCTCGTCGAACTGCTCTACGGCTCGGGCCTGCGCGCGACCGAGCTGGTCTCGCTGCCCCGCCACGGCGTCCATCCCGACAAGCCCTTCCTGATATTGCGCGGCAAGGGCGCCAGGGAGCGACTCGTGCCGATCTCGGATCGTGCCCGCGCGGCCGTCGCCTCATGGGCGGCGCTGGTGCCGCGCGACAGCCCCTGGCTCTTCCCCTCCGGCAAAAGCCACCTCAGCCGGGTCCGTCTCCACCAGCTCCTGAAGGAGCTCGCCGCCGCCGCCGGGGTCCCGCCCGAACGGGTCAGCCCCCACGTCCTTCGCCACGCCTTCGCCACCCACCTCCTCGAAGGCGGCGCCGACCTGCGCGCTCTGCAGATGCTGCTCGGCCATGCCGACATCGCGACGACCCAGATCTACACCCATGTCGACAGCCGCCGGCTGATCGACCTCGTCAACAGCAACCACCCGCTGACAGACGCCGCGCGGCGAGCGCGTTGACGCAAAGCCGCGGCCCGCTTAACCCGGCCGCCGGACATGCCGACCTTCCTCGACTTCGAAAAAGCCATAGCCGAGCTGGATTCGCGCATCGAGGAACTGCGCGAGACGGCCGAGGACAGCGAGCTCAACATCGACGCCGAGATCGGCCGGCTCGAGGTCAAGTCGGAGCGGATGCTGCGCGAGACCTACGCCAAGCTCACGCCCTGGCAGAAGACCCAGGTCGCGCGGCATCCGGACCGCCCGCATTTCAAGGATTATGTCGCCGCCCTGGTCGGCGATTTCATGCCGCTCGCCGGCGACCGCAATTTCGGCGAGGACCCGGCGATCCTCGGCGGCTTCGGCCGCCTCGGCGGGCGCAGGGTGATGCTGATCGGCCATGAGAAAGGCGACGACACCGCCAGCCGACTCACCCATAATTTCGGAATGGCCAAGCCCGAAGGCTATCGCAAGGCGATCCGACTGATGGAGCTCGCGGACCGCTTCGCTTTGCCTGTCGTCACTCTGGTCGACACGCCCGGCGCCTTTCCCGGCGTTCAGGCGGAGGAGCGCGGCCAGGCGGAGGCGATCGCGCGCTCGACCGAGGCCTGCCTGGCGCTCGGCGTGCCGATGGTCGCAGCGATCGTCGGGGAAGGGGGCTCGGGCGGCGCCATCGCCATCGCCACCGCCAACAAGGTGCTCATGCTCGAGCACAGCGTCTATGCCGTCATTTCGCCGGAGGGCTGCGCGTCGATCCTGTGGCGCACCGCCGAAAAGGCGGCCGACGCCGCCGAGGCGATGCGGGTGACCGCGCAGGATCTGAAGGCGCTTGGAGTCATCGACCGGATAATCGCCGAGCCGGTCGGCGGCGCCCATCGCAGCCCGGCCCAAGCCATCGCCGCGCTCGGCGAGGCGATCGGCGAGGAGCTGGATGCTCTCGCCGGCCTCACCCCGGCCGAAGTCCGGACGGAACGCCGCGCCAAGTATCTGGCGATCGCCAGAGCCCAAGCCGTCATTGCGAGGAGCAAAGCGACGAAGCAATCCAGCGGGCCTCGGACGCCCGCTGGATTGCTTCGC
>JAXDPG010000409.1:0-4937 GCA_034668485.1 Sphingomonadales bacterium | reverse complement strand
GCTCGGTCGCGAACTCGGACACCGGGGCCCGATGCCTCCTTTCGGGCCATTGGCGCATCGTCGGCGGCGCATCTTTGGTGACAGTCACCTTGCTGTCACCCCACCGCCGGCCCCTCCCCGTCCGACGGGGGAGTTGGCGCAGTGACTGTGCCGGCTTCAGCGGCTAGCCTGCTTGC
Source organism: Sphingomonadales bacterium (assembly GCA_034668485.1). Lineage (GTDB taxonomy): Bacteria > Pseudomonadota > Alphaproteobacteria > Sphingomonadales > Sphingomonadaceae > Allosphingosinicella. The sequence continues at coordinate 4,761 of JAXDPG010000409.1, read as the reverse complement.
GACGGCGGGAGAAAAGTCGTGACTAGGAAAAGGCCCTTCTACCGCAGCCTCTACTTCCAGGTCCTGGTCGCCATCGCGCTGGGCGTGCTGGTCGGCTGGCTGTTCCCCGTTTTCGGCGCCTCGCTGAAGCCGCTCGGCGACGGGTTCATCAAGCTGGTCAAGACGATCATCACTCCGGTCATCTTCCTCACCGTCACCACTGGCATCGCCGGCATGTCGGATTTGAAAGCGTTCGGACGGGTCGGGGCGAAGGCGATGGCCTATTTCCTCACCTTCTCGACTTTGGCGCTGGCGGTCGGGCTGGCCGTCGCCAACCTGGTCCGCCCGGGTGCCGGGCTTCACGTCGACCCGGCCGCGCTCGATCAGGGCGCGGTGGCGACCTATGTCAGCCAGGCGCACGAGCAGACGGTGACGGGCTTCCTACTCCATATCATCCCGGACACCTTCTTCAGCGCCTTCACCTCGGGCCAGATATTGCAGGTCCTGTTCGTGTCGATCCTGTTCGGGATCGCGCTTGCGCTGATCGGCGAGCGCGGCGAGCGGGTGACCGGAGCGCTTCGGGTGCTGACCGCGATCATGTTCCGGATCGTCCACATCCTGATGTACGCGGCGCCTATCGGGGCGTTCGGGGCGATGGCCTTCACGATCGGGACATACGGCATCGCCACGCTCGCCAATCTGGCGGAGCTGGTCGCCACCTTCTACACGACCTCCCTGCTCTTCGTGCTCGTCGTGCTCGGGGCGGTGGCGCGGGCTGCGGGCTTCTCGATCTTCGCCCTGATCGGCTACATCAAGGACGAATTGCTGCTCGTGCTCGGCACGTCGAGCTCGGAAAGCGCGATGCCGCTTTTGATGGAGAAGCTGGAACGGGCCGGCTGCCCCAAGCCGATCGTCGGCCTGGTCGTTCCGACCGGCTACAGCTTCAACCTCGACGGCACCAACATCTACATGTCGCTGGCCGCCCTGTTCATCGCCCAGGCGACCGACACGCCGCTCAGCTTCGGCGACGAGCTGTTGCTGATGGCGGTGGCGATATTGAGCTCGAAGGGCGCCGCCGGCGTCACCGGCTCCGGCTTCATCGTCCTCGCCGCGACCCTGTCGGTGCTGCCTACCGTGCCGGTCGCCGGCATGGCCCTGATCCTTGGGGTCGACCGGTTCATGAGCGAGTGCCGCTCGCTGACCAACTTCATCGGCAATGCGGTGGCGACCATCGTCGTGGCGCGGTGGGAAAAAAGCCTCGACCTCGGCCGGCTCAAGGCGGCGTTCGAAGGACGCGGCGCCGAATTCGAGGAGACGCAGAGCGATGCCCTCCAGATCGAGGGTCGAAGCGATGGATGACGAGCCCATCGGCGTCCTGACGGGGTCGCCGCTCAGCCTTCTCCGGTCCGGTCCGCCAGGTCCATGAAGTTGCGGGCGGCCTCGCGCTCGCCTGCATCCTTGAACACGGCGTCGAGGTCGGGCGCCTCGCCGAGCATGTGCAGGAGGGCCCAGAGCGCGAAGCGATTGCCGCGGTCCAGCTCCAGACCGAGATCGACCTTCATCCGCTCGATCCCCGCGGCGAGCGCGGCGGGCGCGACAGCGGCGAGGTCGCCGGTGCCGAAATAGCGGCGAAGCTGGTCATCGAGATTCACTGCGTCACCTCGTGCGCGAAGCCGGCGAGGTCGTCCAGCACCGGCGCCTGACGCCGGAACGGGATGGCGAGCGCGGTGAGGATGCCGATATGGCCGAGGCCGGGGTAGAGTTTCAACCGCGCCTCGACGCCGGCCGACCGGAGCCGGGCGGCAAGGGCGCGGCTGTTGCGCGGCTTGACCCTCACATCCTCGGCTCCGTGAAGGAGCAGGGCCGGCGGCGCGCCCGCGGCGGCCCAGTACACCGGCTGGGTCTCCTCCGGGCGCGGCCACCGACCGAAGGCGGCGACGGTCGCTCCATCGTCGAGCGGCAGGAAGTCGTAGGGACCGGCGAGGCCGGCGAAGCCGCGGATGGCGGCGCGGTCCGGGCCGAGCAGCGCCGGGTCGAGCGCAAGCATGGCGGCATTGTAGGCGCCGGCGGAATGGCCGGCGAGGACGATCCGTTCGCCGTCGCCGCCATAGGCGCCGGCATGCAGGCGCACCCAATGCACGGCGGCCGCGCCGTCGCGCAGGAATTCGGGGTAGCGCGCCTCCGGCACCAGCCGGTAATCGGGAATGACGACGACGAAGCCCTGGGCGGCCAAAGCCCGGCCGGCGAAGGCGTAGCCCTGGCGGCGCCCGCTGTTCCACGACCCGCCGTAGAGGAAGACGATGACCGGCCGCGGCCGCCCGGCGGCGGCGCGCGGGGCGTAGACGTCGAGCTTCCTCCTCGGCCCGTCGCCATAGGCCACGCCTTCCGCCACCCGCGCCGACGCCCGGTCCTTGGGCATCAGCGCGTTGAAGCTTCCGAGCGGGTCCATCAGAAGGGCCATGGCGCCGAGGATGAGGAGCGCCGCCGCGCCGAGCAAGAGCCGTTTCATGCCGGTCCGCGCCGTTCGCGCCGTACCGCGCCGGGGCGTCGTCCGGTCCAGCGCTTGAACGCTCGCGAGAAAGCGGCCGCGTCGGAGAAGCCGACCAGATAGGCGGTCTCGTTGACCGAGACCTTGCCGCCGGCGAGATAATCGAAAGCGAGGCGACGGCGCAGCTCGTCGAGCAGTTTCTCGAAATGGGTGCCTTCCGCCTTGAGCCGACGGTAGAGGGTGTCGCGGCTGCAGCCCATTGCCGCCGCGACCGAGGCCATGTCGACCTCGCCTTTGTGGAGAATTGGCAGGATCAGCCGCTCGACCCGGCCGCGCGTTCGCGTGGCGGAGTCGAGCCGGGCGAGCAGGGCGTCGGCATGGCCGGTGAGGATTCCGAAGGCATAATGCGGCTCGAGGGCGATGCGCCGCCCGGTCCAGGCGGGATCGATCCGCATTGCGTTGCGGTCGCTGGCGAAGGTCACCGGAGCGCCGAGGATCCTCTCATATTCGCCGCGATAGCCCGGATCGGCGTGGGTGACCCGCACCTCGAGCGCGAAGGGCGTGTCGCCGAAGCGGCTTGTGCCGCTCACCATCTGCGCGAAGGCGATTTCGGTGAGCTCGGGATAGGCGTTGGGTTCGGGGCGACGGTCGACGAGCCACAGCCCCTCGCCGTCCTGCGCGAGGGCAAAGCGCTCGAGCGGGCCGAGATCGAGGTCGACGATCAGCCGCGAATAGCGGGCGAGCTGAACGAAGGCCTCGGCCATCGTCTCCGACGCGTAGCCGATCAGTCCGACCACCGACACTTCGGCGAGGTTGACCGTCTCGCCGTAATGGAGGGCGAAGGCGGGATCGCCGCACAGGCTCTTCGCCGCCCGCAGCAGCGCGATGTGGCGCTCGAGCGGAATGCGGCCGTCATGATCCTCGAGCGCGGCGCCGTCGAGGCCCGAACTTTCCAGCAGCGCTTCGCGGCCCGCGCCCCGCGAGGCGGCGAGATCGAGAATCTTCTTCGTGACGCCCGCGGCGACGGTCGGTCCGGCCATGGCCGCAACCTGCGGTCATGCTTCTCATACGTAAAGTCATGTTCTCGGCTGTGTTAGCCTGCTAACACTCTTGGACAGGATCGGAGGGAAGTCCATGTCCGAGGTTTCGTTGCTGCGCCTCTATCTGCTGAGGGCCGCCTATCTGATGATCGCCCTGTTCCTCGGCTCGTCGATCTGGCCCGGGATCATCCACCATACGGCCGAATGGCCGCATATGAACGGGGTCGCCCGCTGCCTGCTCGCCGCGCTCGGGCTGATGGCGGCGCTCGGCCTTCGCTATCCGGTGAGGATGCTGCCCGTGCTGCTGTTCGAGACGGCCTGGAAGGCGATCTGGCTGCTCGCCATCGGGCTTCCCCTCTGGCGCGCCGGCCGCCTCGACGGCGACAATCTGGAGACGTTCAAGGACTGCGCCTTCGGAGTGGTCCTGATGGCCGCCGTCCTTCCCTGGCCTTACCTGTTCGCCAAATATGTCCGCCTTCCGGGCGACCGCTGGATGAAGCGGGAGACGGCGGCTTGAACACGCTCCAGGCGCCTCCCGGCAGCCCCTGGTGGCTGCAGGCCGGCGCCGCCGCCCTTTTGTTCGCGCACATTGCCGGCGGCAGCCTCGCACTGGTCGCCGGCGCGGTGGCCCTCGCCTTGCGCAAGGGATCGCGCCGGCACGCCCTCGCCGGAACGCTGTTCTTCGCCGCGATGCTGGCGATGGCGGCGATCGGCGCCCTGGTTTCGCCGCTGCTGGTTGCGCCGCCGGGCGATCCGCGGTGGTTCGACTCGCTCGCCGGCTGCTTCACATTGTATTTGGTCGCGACAGGGTGGGCGACGGTGCGGCGCAGGCCGGGGACGACCGGCCGCTTCGAGGTCTTCGCCGCGCTCTACGCCTGCGTCGCGGCAACGGCGGCGATCGGGTTTGCGGTGCAGGCGGCCGGCCGCCCGGGCGGGACGCTCGCCGGCTACGGTCCCGAAGGCTATGGCATCTTCGCGGCCCTGTTCGCGCTCGCCGCGTGCCTCGACCTCAGCGCGATCCGGCGCGGCGGGGTCGCCGGCATTCCCCGGCTGGCGCGGCATTTGTGGCGGATGTGCGCCGCCTTGTTCATTGCCGCCGGTTCCTTCTTCTTCGGTCAGCAGCAGGTGATGCCGGACTTCGTCCAGGGCTCGCCGTGGCTGGCGGTACCGCCTTTCGCCGTGCTCGGGCTGATGGTCTTCTGGCTCGTCAAGCTGCGGCTTCCAAAGCGGCTCAACCGCTTCGCCCGGAGGATG
>JAXDPG010000408.1:0-5153 GCA_034668485.1 Sphingomonadales bacterium | reverse complement strand
CGCCTCGTCGAAGCTGTTGGTGTGGAGCGACTGGGTCCCGCCGAGCACCGCCGCCATCGCCTCGATCGTCGTGCGGACGATATTGTTGTACGGGTCCTGTTCGGTCAGCGACACTCCACTTGTCTGGCAATGTGTGCGGAGAAGTAGCGATTTCTCGCGATTCGCGCCAAATCCCTTAATTATCCTGCACCACAAAAGCCGCGCCGCGCGCAGCTTGGCGATCTCCATGAATAAGTTCATGCCGATGCCGAAGAAGAAGCTGAGCCGCGGCGCGAAGTCGTCTACTTTCAGCCCCTTGGCTTGGGCGGCGCGGACATATTCCATGCCGTCGGCAAGCGTGAACGCAAGCTCCTGCACCGCCGTCGCCCCCGCCTCGAGCATGTGATAGCCGCTGATCGAGATCGAGTTGAAGCGCGGCATATGCTCCGAGGTGTAGGCGATGATGTCCGCCACGATCCTCATCGAGGGCCCGGGCGGGTAGATGTAGGTGTTGCGGACCGCGAACTCTTTCAGGATATCGTTCTGGATCGTTCCCGAGAGCTGCTCCCGGGCGACCCCCTGCTCCTCGGCGGCGACGATGTAGAAGGCCATGACGGGGAGCACCGCGCCGTTCATCGTCATCGAGACGCTCATCGTGTCCAGCGGGATTCCGTCGAACAGGATCTTCATGTCCTCGAGCGTGTCGATCGCCACTCCCGCCTTGCCGACGTCGCCCGTCACCCGCGGATGATCGGAATCATAGCCGCGGTGGGTGGCGAGGTCGAAGGCGACGCTCAGCCCCTTCTGCCCGGCGGCGAGGTTGCGCCGGTAGAAGGCGTTCGACTCCTCCGCGGTCGAGAAGCCCGCATATTGCCGGATCGTCCACGGCCGGCCGGTATACATGGAGGCATAGGGGCCGCGCGTGTAGGGCGCGAAGCCGGGGAGGCCGGGATCGATCCCCTCCGCGTCCTCGGCGGTATAGAGCGCCTTGACTTCAATGCCTTCGGGCGTGTGCCAGACGATGTCCTTACCCTTCACCTCCTTCGAGGCGGCGGCCTGCCAGTCGGCGAAGGTGGGTTTGTCGGCGGTCATCGGATTTCCCGGGTGCTGCGAATGCGAACGATGCTGACGCGATCCTCGAAGCGCCGGTAATCGATCACATACTGAATGTCAGTAACCGACAGCCGCATGATCCCCATTCGATCGGTCGAGCGGCCGAGCCGGGGGATTGCCGCTATGGCCTGCGCTCTTTCCAGAAGCCTCCGTTCCATCCGCATCGCGAAGGACTCGGATTTCTCGGTATTGAACGAATAAATCCGCTGCAAGTCATCGAGCGCTTCGCTACGCCACTTGAGCTTCACTATTCCGCCGCTTCACCGCGCCACCGGCGGCGTCGCTCCGCCAGGATGTGCATAGCCTCCTTGTGATCATATTCGGGGCCCGCCATGCGTCGATCGAGGTCGGCATGATCGGCCCGGACAGCCGTCACGTACCGCTGCACCGCCTCCTGCAGCAGAACTTCGAGGGGCTCCCCGCGATTGCGGGCCCATCCCTCGAGGTCAGCGAGGTCCGAAGCGTCGATCTGGAGGGGCACCACCGCTTTGGAATGGGTCATCGCGCCAGCCTACTCTCTTTCCACCGAAAGCGCCAGTTCAGTGCCCCTTCGGGCTCTCCATGATCTCGGTGAGAACGCCGCCCATGTCCCTGGGATGCACGAAGAAGATGAGCGTGCCGTGGGCGCCGATGCGGGGCTCGCCGAGCACCCTGGCGCCCTTGCCGTCGAACCAGGCCCTGGCTTCGTGAATGTCCGGCACCTCGTAGCAAAGGTGATGCTGCCCGCCTGCCGGATTCTTCGCCAGGAAGGCCTGGATCGGGCTCGCCTCGCCGAGCGGCTCGATCAGCTCGATCTGCGTATTGGGTGCATCGACGAAGCAGACCCGCACCCCCTGCGCCGGCAGGTCGAAGGGCTCGCGGATCAATACGGCGCCCATGACGTCGCGGTAGAAGGCGATCGACGCCTCGATCGAGGGCGTCGCGACGCCGACATGGTTGAGCCGGCCGAGCTTCATAGCTTCTCCCTGATGCCGAGGTTGAACAGAAGATCGGCGGCGATCGCCGCGATCAGGACGAGGCTCAAGGCGTGGAGCGCGAGCAGCAGGCCGAACCGCCTTTGCCCCGCCTCCCGCGTCAGATAGGTGCGGTAGACCGGCAGCCGGCCGTCGCGCACGCCCCGCCACAGGCGCGAGGCGATCAGCGGTACGAGCGCGAGGGCGAGCAGGCCCATCAGCAGATCCTCGCCCTTCGCCATCAGCAGCTCGCCATCGTCGACTTGCCGCCGGCCACCTTATAGCCGTTGCCGCCGCGCACATAATGCTCGCTGAAGGCGCGCGAGCCCGAATAGACGACGTCGAACGACTGGTTCTTGACGATGTTGAGGATCTTGCCGTCGATCGACAAAGCCTCCGCCTCGCCCGCCTTCGCGCCGGCATCGTCGTAGGAGAGCGGCACGGTGGCGAGCTCGGCCGGGCCGCCCGGGCCGAGCTCGGTCAGGGTCAGCCAGGAGCAGGTATGGCCCTGCCACGTGCCGCCCCCCTCCGCGGCGATCACCGGCCAGGTCGAGAAACGCGGGCTGACGCTCCAGTGGGCGACCTGCCCGAACGATCCGGTGACGATTCCGGACGGAAAGGCTCGAACCACCTCGAACCGGTCTGCGGCCGGCCGCAGATAGTGGATGGCGATCTTGCCGGCGCTGACATGGGCCGGGTCCTGGACCTTGCCCTCGCTGAGCAGCACGGGGCCGAAGGGGAGCCAGAGCAGCCGCCCCGGCGCGTAGCGTACGTCCTCGGACGCGCCGTCCGCCTGGACGGTCAGCACCGCCTCGCCCCGGCTTCCGAACGCCGCCTCGAAGGCGCGGGCGAGCTGCTCGTCGGCGGGCAGGGAGCGGACGTCGGGCGGCGCCTCGGCCTGGACGAGATTGGCATCCGGCGCGTTCGTCTCGGGCGGGAGCGTCGCATTGCCGTCGTCGCCGCTGCTCCCGGCGAGGCCGGCGAGGTTGCCGAGCCAAAGCCCCGCCGCGACGGCGACGATCAGCGCCGCGATGCCGATGACGATGTAGAGCGGCCGCCGCGACGGCGCTTCCGGCCCGCTTTCGCTCGCCTCTTCCGGCGGCGGGATGGTCTCGTGGCCGAGCAGCCGCCTCTTCTCGGCCTGGAACTCCTCGTCGGTCAGGGCGCCGCTCTCCCTGAGCCGCTGCAGCCGCTCGAGCTCCTCGTAGCGCGAGCTCAAGAGGACGCCCCCGGCTTCAGCCCACGGGCCAGCGGCAAGGCGTGTTGCCGGGTCAGGGGCGCCAGTAAGATGGCCGGCTCGCGGTCCGGATCGATCCAGAGCGCTTCCTCGATTTCCGCGTCGAGCCGAATCTCGCCCGAGAGCCTGGCCGAGAAGAGCTCGGCCTCGACCGTCCAGCCCGGCTCGTTGGCCGCTGGGGCGCTGTAGCGGCCGAGCGGCCGGCAAGACCCGACGTCGAGGGCGCACCCCAGCTCCTCGGCAATCTCGCGCTCGAGCGCGCCGACGCCCGTCTCGCCCGGTTCGGGCTTCCCGCCCGGCTGCATGAAAGCTGCCGTGCCGCGCTTGCGCACGAGCAGCGTTCGCCCGCCCTCGTCCAGCAGGACCGCGGCGACGATTCGGATGAGCCGGCCTTCCTCGCCGGCCGCGGACGCCGTCATGCCCGCCGCCGGTGGCGGCAAGGGGTGACGTTCCTCGAAAGATCGGCCGGTCATCGACTCCCCCTCCTGCAGCGGAATGTCGCCGCACGGGGATAGCGGCGACGGCCGGGGCGAGGCAACCGTCCAGGCCGGATGGGCCTGCCGCGAGGACCGGCGCCGCGGGCCGCACCGCCTCTCATGACAGCCTCAGTGGCGCTGGGTAAGGTCGACCGCCTCCTCGAAGCCGAGCGTGTGGACAAGCTGGTGCTCCATGTCCTCGATTTCGATGAAGGACGACAGGTCGAGCATCCCGCGCTGCACGTCCGCCGCCATGATGCTTCGGGCGCTCTCGACCGCCTCGGCGCGGGCCGCCTCCAGGTCGGGCAGGTCCTGCCCCTCCTCGTCCTCGATGAAGCCGGTGCCGTTGCAGACGTGAAAATAATAGTGAGGCATCGGCCATTCAGCGCTTGCCGGACGGGGCCGTTCCGCGCTCGTTCGCAAATTCGGCAGTTGCTCGGCGCGAGAGACCTTCAAAGGGGGATGTTGTCGTGCTTCTTCCAAGGATTCTCGAGCTGCTTGTCGCGCAGCTTCCTCAGCCCCAGCGCGATCCGGCGGCGGGTCGAATGCGGCATGATCACCTCGTCGATGAAGCCTTTGGATGCCGCCACGAACGGGTTGGCGAAGCGGGCCTCGTAGTCGCGCGTGCGCTCGGCGATCTTGTCGGGATCGCCTATGTCCTTGCGGAAGATGATCTCGACCGCGCCCTTGGCGCCCATCACCGCGATCTCCGCGGTCGGCCAGGCGTAGTTCAAGTCCCCGCGCAGATGCTTCGACGCCATGACGTCATAGGCGCCGCCATAGGCCTTGCGGGCGATGACGGTGATCTTGGGCACGGTCGCCTCGGCGTAGGCGAACAGCAATTTCGCTCCGTTCTTGATGATTCCGCCATGCTCCTGGGCGACTCCGGGCAGGAAGCCGGGGACGTCGACGAAGGTCAGGATCGGAATGTCGAAGGCGTCGCAGAAGCGGACGAACCGCGCGCCCTTCTTCGAGCTGGCGATGTCGAGCACGCCGGCGAGCACCATCGGCTGGTTGGCGACGATTCCGACGGTGCGCCCCTCGACTCGTCCGAAGCCGATGATGATGTTGGCGGCGTGAGCGGGCTGGATCTCGAAGAAATCGCCCTCGTCCAGCACTTTGCGGATCAGCTCGTGCATGTCGTAGGGCTTGCTGGCGCTGTCCGGGATGAGCGTGTCGAGGCTCGCCTCGGTCCGGTCCCAGGGGTCGCTCGACGGGCGCTCCGGCCCGTCATGACGGTTGGACAGCGGCAGGAAGTCGAAGAAGTCCTCGTCGTCGAGCACTTTGCGGATCAGCTCGTGCATGTCGTAGGGCCTGGAGGCGCTGTCCGGGATCAAAGTGTCGAGGCTGTCCTCGCGGCGGTCCCAGGGATCGGCGCATTCCCGCTCGAGCAGG
>JAXDPG010000407.1:0-3569 GCA_034668485.1 Sphingomonadales bacterium | reverse complement strand
GCGAGGAGATCGACCTGTCCGACCTGTTCGACGGCCTGTTCGGCGGCGCCGCCCAGCGCCGGGGCAGCGGCGGCTTCAGCGGCTTCGGCCGGGGCCGCCCGGCCCCGCCTCCGCAGAAAGGCGCCGATGCCGCCTATCGGCTGCCGATCAGCTTCGAGGATGCCGCGACCCTGAAGGAGCAGCGGGTCACCCTGGCGGGCGGCAAGACGGTCTCGATCAAGCTCCCGCCCGGAGTCGAGGAGGGAAGCCGGATCCGCCTCGCCGGTCAGGGCCAGCCCGGCCCCGGCGGCAATGGCGACGCCATCGTCACCATCTCGATTAAGCCGCACCGCTTCTTCGTCCGCGACGGCGACAATATCCGGCTCGATCTTCCGATCGCGCTCGACGAGGCGGTGCTCGGCGCCAAGGTCAAGGTTCCTACCGTTGACGGCCCGGTGATGCTGAGCGTCCCCGCCGGCACCAGCTCCGGCAAGGTCCTTCGACTGAAGGGCAGGGGCTTCACCGCCAAAGGCGGCCAGCGCGGCGACCAGCTCGTCACCCTGATGGTCGACGTCCCCGCCGACGACGCCGAGCTCGGCCGTTTCGTCGAGGGCTGGAGCCGCCGGGGGAAAGGCAACCCGCGGGCGGGGCTGGGCGTCTAGCGCATGATGAACCGTCATTGCGAGCGAAGCGAAGCAATCCAGTTGCTCAGCAGCCCGAAGCTGGATTGCTTCGTCGCTGCGCTCCTCGCAATGACGTCCCCGACCAGGCTCTAGCCCCGGCATGCAGGACATCTCCCCCGAATCACCGGAAGCCAGGCGCAAGCGACTCGCCAGGACGAGGGCGAGGCTGGGCAAGATGCGCCGCAAGATGAAGCCCGGCCAATATCCGTTCGAGGTTCTGAAAAGGGTCGCGGTGGGCGTCTACAATGACGGCTTCATCCACGCCGGCAACCTCGCCTATCTGGCGCTGATGTCGCTCTTCCCCTTCGTCATCGTCGCCGCCGCGGTCGCCCGGCTGTTCGGCCAGACCGAGGAGGGCCTCGCCGCGGTCAACGGCCTCCTCCAGACCATGCCCCACGACGTCGCCGATGTCCTCAGGAAGCCGATCCACGACGTCATCACCGCCCGCTCCGGCGGCCTCCTGTGGCTCGGCGCCGTCGTCGGCCTGTGGACCACCGGCAGCTTCATCGAGACGATCCGCGACATCATCCGCCGCGCCTACGGAGTCACCTTCACCCGCCCCTTCTGGGAGCAGCGCCTCAGCGCCGCCGGGATCATCATCGCCTCGGTGATCCTCGCCATGGTCGCGTTCAGCCTCTCCGTCCTGCTCTCCGGCGTGCAGCAGTTCGTGGTCGCTCTGATCCCCCGCGGCGAGGAGCTGGTCGGCCTCGTCAGCCTGCTCAGGATCCTGCCCGCGCTGATGCTGTTCGGCTCGCTCTACATGCTCTTCTACCTGCTCACGCCCAAGCGCTACCGCCGCTCGGGCTGCCCGAAATGGCCGGGCCCCGTCTTCGTCACCGGCTGGTGGCTGGCGACCACCGCTCTGCTGCCCGTCGTCCTCTCCGGCCTCGGCGGCTACGACCTCACCTACGGCAGTCTCGCCGGGGTCATCATCGGCCTCACCTTCTTCTTCATCGTCGGCCTCGGCGTGGTGATCGGCGCCGAGCTCAACGCCGCGCTGGCGGAGACGCCGGAAGAAGCCCTAAAGGAGGGGGAAGAGGCCTTCTACCAGCGGGAAAGCATATGACCGGATTGATGGACGGAAAGCGCGGCCTGATCATGGGCCTCGCCAACGACAAGTCGCTGGCCTGGGGCATTTCCAAGAGGCTCGCGGAAGCTGGCGCGGAGCTCGCTTTCTCCTACCAGGGCGAAGCGCTGCAGAAGCGGGTCGGGCCGCTTGCCGCCGAGGTCCGCTCGGACTTCATGATCGAATGCGATGTCGCCAACATGGCCGATCTCGACCGGTTGTTCGAGCAATTGAAGGCGCGCTGGGAGACGATCGACTTCGTCGTCCACGCCATCGGCTTCTCCGACAGGAACGAGCTCAGGGGCAAATATGTCGACACAAGCCTCGACAATTTCCTGATGACGATGAACATCTCTGCGTACAGCTTCACCGCCGTCGCCCGCCGCGCCCGGCCGATGATGCCGAACGGCGGCAGCCTGCTCACCTTGTCCTATTACGGCGCGGAGAAGGTCATCCCGCACTACAACGTGATGGGTCTCGCCAAGGCCGCGCTCGAGACCAGCGTCAAATATCTGGCGATGGACCTCGGCCCCGAGAATATCCGCGTCAACGCCATCTCGGCCGGCCCGATCAAGACCCTGGCGGCGAGCGGCATCGGCGACTTCCGCTACATCCTCAAGTGGAACGAATATAATAGCCCGCTCCGCCGCAACGTCACCATCGAGGACGTCGGCGGCGCCGGCCTCTACCTCCTCTCCGACCTCGCCTCCGGAGTCACCGGCGAGATCCACCATGTCGATGCGGGCTATAACGTGGTGGGGATGAAGGCGGAGGACGCGCCCGACATCGCCACCACCTGATGGCGCGCTTCGCGATCGACCACATCCAGATCGCCATCCCCGCCGGCGGCGAGGATCTCGGCCGCGCCTTCTTCGGCGAGCTGCTCGGATTGGCGGAGATTCCCAAGCCGGCAGCGATGGCGGCGCGGGGAGGATGCTGGTTCGATCTCGGCGGCACCCAGATCCACCTCGGAGCCGAGGCCGATTTCCGGCCCGCCCGCAAGGCGCACGTCGCTCTCAGGACCGAGTCGCTCGCCGAGCTCGGAGTGCGGCTGCGCTCGGCCGGATATGAGGTGCACGACGACTCGCCATTGAACGGCCGCGCCCGCTTCTTCACCCACGACCCGTTCGGCAATCGCATCGAGTTCGTGGAGCGCGGCCATTGAGCCGCAACAGCTTCGGCCACGTCTTGCGCTTCGCCACCTGGGGCGAAAGCCATGGCCCCGCCATCGGCGCGCTCGTCGACGGCTGTCCGCCCGGGCTCGCCCTCACCGAGGACGACATCCAGCTTTGGCTCGACCGCCGGCGCCCCGGCCTCTCGAAGCAGACCTCGCCCCGCAAGGAGCCGGACCGGGTCCGCATCCTCTCCGGCACTTATGAAGGCCGCACCACCGGCACCCCGATCAGCCTCGTCATCGACAATGTCGATGCCCGGCCTTCCGACTATGCCGGCATGCCTCCCCGCGCCGGCCATGCCGATGCGGCCTACCAGGCCAAATACGGGCTTCGCGATCCGCGCGGCGGCGGCCGCGCCTCGGCGCGCGAGACGGCCGCGCGGGTCGCCGCCGGGGCGATCGCCCGTCTGGTGATCCCGGAGGTCCGGATAGAAGCGCGAGTCGCCGAGATCGGCGGCTCGGCCGAGGAGTCGCGATGGGAATCGATGCTCGACGCGGCGCGTGCCGCCGGCAGCTCGCTCGGCGCGCTCGTCGAATGCGTGGCCGAGGGCGTCCCCGCCGGCTGGGGCGCTCCGGTCTACGCCAAGCTCGACGCCGAGCTCGCCGCCGCGATCATGTCGATCAACGCCGTCAAGGCGGTCGAGATCGGCGCCGGCTTCGAGGCGGC
>JAXDPG010000406.1:0-2977 GCA_034668485.1 Sphingomonadales bacterium | reverse complement strand
GCCCCACAATTTGAAGCCGATCCAGAAGCTCGTGCTGGTGTTGCGCCAGACCGCTTCGTTGACGATCGCCATCACCGCGAAGAAGATCGCCCAGTTGCGGGCGAGCAGCTTCCAGCCTCGCTCCGAGAGGCCGGGATAGGCGGCGCCGAGCACCATCTTGAGGAGGTTGCGCCCGGTCGCCAGGCCGAAGGCGAGCAGGCTCGCGATCAGCACGTAATAGAGGGTCGGCTTCATCTTGATGAAGACGTCGTTGTGCAGCCAGATCGTCACCCCGCCCAGGATCACCACCATGATTCCGGAGAACCAGAGCAAAGGGGAGATATGGCGGTAGCGCAGGTAGGAGACGAGCATGGCGACGATCATCGCCGCCATGAAGGCTCCGGTCGCATAGAAGATCTTGAGGACGTCGGGGACCGGCGCCACGAAGTTGACCAGGAAGAAGACGAGCAGGGGCCCGAGGTCGATCATCAGTCGGCCGAGGACCGACGGCTCCTTCTTGTCTGTCGTCACGCTCACTCTCTTCCTAACCCCGCAATCGCCCGAGCCGTTTCCCGCGCGTCGAACGGCCGCAGATCGTCAATACCTTCGCCGATGCCGATCGCGTGGATCGGCAGTCCGAACTGCTCCGCCGCCGCGACCAGCACGCCGCCCCGCGCGGTGCCGTCCAGCTTGGTCATCACCAGGCCGGTGACCCCCGCCACCTCCCGGAACACCTCGATCTGGCTCAGCGCGTTCTGCCCGGTCGTCGCGTCGAGCACCAGCACGACGTTGTGCGGCGCCTCCGGATTCAGCCGCCCGAGCACTCGCCTTATCTTGGCGAGCTCGTCCATCAGCACCTTCTTGTTCTGGAGCCGGCCGGCGGTGTCGACGATCAGGGTGTCGATGCCCTCGGCGGTGCCCTTCTTGACGCCGTCGAACACGATCGCCGAGCTGTCGCCGCCTTCCGGCCCGGAGATCACCGGCACGCCGATCCGATCCGCCCAGATCTTGAGCTGCTCGATCGCCGCCGCCCGAAAGGTGTCCCCGGCCGCGAGCAGGACACCGTAATCCTGCTCGAGCAGGAGATGGCCCAATTTGGCGATCGTCGTCGTCTTGCCCGAGCCGTTGACTCCGACGACGAGGATCACCTGAGGCCGCGGGAAGGCGTCGATCTGGAGCGGCACCGCGACCGGAGCGAGGATCTTCTCCAGCTCGTCGGCGACGATCTCGCGAACCGCATATTCGCTGAGGCCACGCTCGAAACGCTCGCCGGCCAGGCGAGCGCGGATCTTCGCCGCGGTCGAGGGCCCGAGGTCCGATGCGATCAGCGCCTCCTCGATCTCCTCGAGCGTCGCCTCGTCGAGCGCGGCCTTGGTGAACAGGCCGGTGAGGTTGTCCCCCAGCCGGTCGGAAGTCTTGCGGAAGCCGGCCTGCAGCCGGTCGAGCCAGGTCGCCTCGCTCATGCAGGGGTTCCGACGAGGGTGTCGTTTTCGACGGCGGTGACGAGGATGTCGACCACCTCCCCGTCACCCCGGCGAAAGCCGGGGCCTCGGGGAGACCCGCCGCGACTTTCCGGCCTGAGGTCCCGGCTTGCGCCGGGATGACGGATCCGGACCGGCGCGAAATTCTCGGCGTGACCCATTCCGTCCTTCTCGACCAGCACCCGCTGCCTCGTCCCCACCAGACCCTCGAGCCACGCCGCCCTTCGACCGGCGCAAGCCTCGCGCAGCCGCCGCGCCCTTTCCTTCACCACCGGGGCCGGCACCAGCGGCATCCGCGCCGCCGGCGTCCCCCGCTTCGGCGAGAAGGGAAAGACATGTCCCATCACGATGTCGCATTCCTCGACCAGCGCGACGCTGTTCTCGTGCATTGCCTCCGTCTCGGTCGGGAAGCCGGCGATGAGGTCGGCGCCGATCGCCAGATCCGGGCGCCTGGCCTTCAGCCGTGCCACCGTCGCCACCGCCTGCGCCCGGCTGTGCCGCCGCTTCATCCGCTTCAGCACCAGATCGTCGCCGGCCTGGAAGCTCATATGGAGGTGCGGCATGAAGCGCGGCTCGGCGGCGACGATCTCCTCCAGCCGCTCGTCGATCTCGATGCAATCCAGCGAGGAGAGGCGCAGCCGCGGCAGCTCCGGCACGAAGCGCAGGATGCGCTCGATCAGCAGCCCCAGCGTCGGCGAGCCCGGCAGGTCGGGACCGTAGCTGGTGACGTCGACTCCGGTCAGCACCACCTCGCGGAAGCCCTGCCCGACCAGCGCCTTGATCCGCTCCACCACCAGCCCCGCCGGCACGCTCCGGCTGTTCCCGCGCCCGTAGGGGATGATGCAGCAGGTGCAGCGATGGTCGCAGCCATTCTGCACCTCGACGAAGGCGCGACTGCGCTCGGCGAAGCCGGCGACGAGGTGCGGCGCGGTTTCGCGAACGGCGAAGATGTCGGAAACCGTCGCCCCGGCGGAGGCTGGCCCCCCAGCGAGACCAGTCTCCGAGCCTTTCACCCCCTGGGGTTCGAGCCTTCGCTGGAACGACGCCAGGTCGAACTTGTCTCCATTCCCCACCACCCGCGCCACTTCCGGCATCGCCGCGAACGTCTCGGGCTCCACCTGGGCCGCGCAGCCCGTCACCACCACCCGCGCCTCGGGACGGAGGCGCTTGGCCCGGCGGATCGCCTGCCGCGTCTGGCGCACGGCCTCGTTGGTGACGGCGCAGCTGTTGACGATGACGAGATCCTCCTCGCCCGCCGCCAGCGCCCGCATCGCCTCGCTCTCGGCGGCGTTCAGCCGGCAGCCGAGCGTGATCAGCTCCGGCCCGCTCACAGCGCCACCTCGCCTTCGAAGACATGGGTCGCGGGCCCGCTCATCCGGATTGTGCCGCCGGGCGCCCAGGCGATGCTGAGGGCGCCCCCCGGCAGCCGCACCTCGACCGGGCTCGCCGCCAGCTTCCGGCTGACCGCCGCCACCGCCGCTGCGCAGGCGCCGGTGCCGCAGGCGCGGGTCAGGCCG
>JAXDPG010000405.1:0-3700 GCA_034668485.1 Sphingomonadales bacterium | reverse complement strand
GAGGCGGCGGCGCTCCGCGCAGGATTCCGCGGCCGCCGCCAGGACCGAGGTTTGGGCCGACGCGCCGGCTTCCATGCGCGAGCTCTCGATCAGCTTGTGAAGTCGGGCTTCGATCTCGAGGATGATCCGGTCCGCCTCGACCGTGGCCCTTCCGCTCTCGCCGCCGCTGTGACCGCCGGTCGGCTGGACGACCATTATGCGGCTCTCCGCGGCGTTTCCATGACGCGGAGTACAGGCTCCTCGATCCGCAGGCGGCGGCGCATGTCGTTGAGCGTGCCGGGCGGCAGGTCGATCTGCAGCGCCTGCAGCTGCTCGCCGTCGACCATTGTCGGCAGACCCAGCGGAATGACCCGCCAGCCGACGGAGAGTAGGGCCGGAACGCGATGCGCTTCGGCGACGAGGGTGTAGCGGCGGATGCCGTTGGCATGAGCGAACTCGACCAGGGCCAGCGCGAGCAGGCGGTGGACTCGAAGCACCGCGGTCCCGGGCGCGTCGGGCGGGCTGGTCACCAGCCGCGAAATTTCCCAGCAATCATCTCCGCCCGGGACCCCTCCCGGGCAGAGATGACCGAACAAGGTATTCAGCATGTGGGGGCGTGAGGACGGGAGAAGCCTCACTGACCCCCGATGGTGGCCTTCGGGCGACCTGGCGAGCAGGTAGATGGCATAATCGTTGTCGAACTGATCGACCTCCAGCCAGCTCCCCTTCGCCGGCAGGCGCCATCCGAACCGATCAACGAAAACCTGCTTTCGGTCATGATGCATCTCCATGAGCGCCGCGGCGAAGCCGAAGCGACTTTCCGGAAGTACCAAATCGATCATCTTTACCCCTCCAGCCCTCGCTGCATCGGCGTTCGGCCACTCGTTTGGGACCCCGGTAATTACCGGGTACGGGCGCGCGCCGGCCCCGCGTAGACTTCGCGCAGACTGCCCGCACAGGAGTCCCCGGTGACCGCCCATTTCTTGCCGCCCATCGCCAGCAGGGAAAAGCCGCCGACGGTCCGCCACATCTTTCCCCGAGTAACGGGGCGGGACCTGGCCTCGGTGCCGGGCCGACGGGGGCTGCCGTTCCTCGGCGTGCTGCCCGAAGCGGTGCTGGACCCGCTCGCCTTCGTCCGGCGCATGTATCGGCGATACGGACCGATTCATCGCTTCCGGGCCTGCGGCAGCTGGAACGTCCAGCTGATCGGGCCCGAAGCGAACGAGTTCGTCCTGTTCGACCAGGCCGGAAATTTCTCCGCGGAGGGCGGCTGGAGGCCGGTCATCGGAAGGCATTTCGAAGGGGGCCTGCTGCTCCGCGACGGTGCCGACCACGTCTGGCACCGCAAGCTGATCGCCACGGCCTTCAAGGCCGAACAGCTGCAATCCTATCTCGACATCTTCGCCCGCAACAACGAGACCCTGTTGGCGGGCTGGTCGGACCGGAGTCTGGACGTTTACGAGGTCGCCCAGCAGATCTCCTTCGCCAACGGCTACGCCGCCTTCCTCGGCCGCGATCCCGCGCTCGCCACCCGCGACGACCTGCTCGCCTTCCGCTACCTGACGCGCTCGTCGACCGCCGTCCTGACCGTCCCGCTGCCCGGCACGGCTGAAGCGCGCGCGGTCTGGGCCAAGCGCCATATCGAGATGCTGATCCGGCCCATGCTGGCCGAGCGGGTCGCCCCCGAGCGGACCGACCTGCTCGCGACCCTGTGCCGGATGCGGGAGGCGGGGCTGCTCGACGCCGGGGAGATCGTCTCCCACCTCACCTTCGTCATCGCCGCCTCGTTCGATCCGCTGTCGTCCGGCACGCTCTCGACGCTCTATTACCTGGCCGCCAATCCGTCCTGGCAATCGACGGTCCGCAACGAGCTCTGCAGCGAGGTGGCCGACCGCCGCTCGATCGCGCTCGCCGATCTGATGCGCTGCGAAAATTCGGAATGGGCGATCAAGGAGGCGTTGCGCCTCAACGCCGCCTCGCCAGTGCTGTGGCGCCGGGCGGTGAAGGCATTTCGGTTCGGAGGACACGACTTCCCGGCCGGGACGATCACCGGCGTCAACCCGATGCTGACCCATCTGCTCCCGGAAATCTGGCCCGATCCGGAATCCTACGATCCGGCGCGCTTTGCGCCGGCTCGGGCCCGCGACCGCCATCGCTTCGCGTTCGTGCCATTCGGCGGCGGCGCGCATGGTTGCCTGGGGACCAACGCCGCCTACCTGCAGATCCGGGCACTGCTCAGGGCGCTGCTCGAGGGGCATGAGCTCGTCCTGGCCGACGCAGGACCTCCGAGCTGGTACCATTGGCCCAATTGCCGACCCCGCTCGACTCTGTCGATCGAGCTGCGCCGGCTTTAAAGCGCGTCTTCCCGCGACAGCGGGAATGACGCAGGCCTAGTCAATGACCTCGGAGAAGCAGATCTCGCTGCGGAACAGCGCCCGCACCAGCAGCTGCGAGCGGGTAGCGACCGAATAGCGCCGCTTGGCGGCCTCGATATGCTCGTTCACCGTCTTCGGCCGGATGTCGAGCAGCTGGGCAATCACGGAGTCGCTCTTGCCCCGGGCCACGAACAGCAAGCACTCGCGCTGCCGGTCGGAGAGCGGCGACGGCCGCATGTAGACCTCCCCGGGGCGCTGCTTGACGAGACGCCTGGCCGCTTCGAACGCGAAGCTGCCCATGGCCTGGGCGGCCGAGACGCTCGCATCGGGAAAAGGACGGCCCTCCCCCACGGCGAAATTGCAGGAGCCGAAGGTTTCGCCCGGAACGTGGTTGGGCACGGTATAGCCCTGGGCGATTCCGTACCGCGCCGCCCGCGCCATATATTCAGTCTCGGCCGGTGTCATGTGGACCAGCGAGTCGAGCTGGTCCCATTTGAATCCGCTCGACATGCGCTCCGCCGCCCTCACCACGGGATCGGGCAGCTTCGACAGTTCCCTGACATAGCCCACCCACTCGACCGGATAGTTGGTGAGACGGACATGCTCGTCCTCGGGACGCCCGAAAGAGACATGGTGAATGATTGCGAAATAGTCGAAACCCAGCTGGCGGACGGCGGCCTCGATGAGCCCGCGCAGATCCTTCATGCTGTCGGCCTTGGCCGCCGCCGTCACGAAGTCCTGAACGACGGCGAGGCCGTCGTGGCGCTGTGCAGCTTTCAGGTCGCTGACGAGGGACAACAACGGAAATTTACTCCATTTCGGATCGGCGAAGCCTTTGGATGGATAGGATGAAGAGGTATGGCAGTCAAACCATCGGCCATGGGCTTTTTGCCGGCGGCTGGGCGCGGAAATGGTGCCGGGTGTCCGACTCGAACGGACGACCTACCGCTTACAAGGCGGTTGCTCTACCAGCTGAGCTAACCCGGCCCGCGGCCCAAATGGGTCATCCGCGTCCGAAGGTCCAGCCCCGGATGGGCCCGCCCCCCATCCCGCACCCGTCAGTCCGCCGGCCGCCGGCCGGCATAGGTATGTTCGAGGGCCACCCGGCGCGCTGTCTCGGCGGGATCGGCGGCCGCACTGTGGCCGCCGTCGATATCTTCGTAATAATACAAGGCTGGCCCCGGGCCGCAGCGACTCGGCAATCCATGCAGGATCGCGGGCCGGGGCCCGTTGACCGCGCGCGTCCGCTCGGGCGAAAGTGAGCGCGACCGGCGGCGCAGGGGGTGAAGGTGCATTTCTCGATTCATCTGGCGGCGGCGGCGATCGCGGCGGCCTTGCTCGCCGCC
>JAXDPG010000404.1:0-4051 GCA_034668485.1 Sphingomonadales bacterium | reverse complement strand
CGATGCGGGCGCGGGCCCGCGAGACGGCGGCGCGCAAGCTTGGAGTGGAAGCCTTTGGCGATGCCGTCGCGCCGGCGTTGCGCCAGGCCCGCCATCCCGCCGGCGCGCCGCGGCCCCTCACCCGGCTCGTGCCGCAGTCCGGCCTTCGCGAGGCATGATCGCGATGGCGACGGCGGACAGCGTCCCGGAAGGGCGGGACAAAATGAGGGCCGGCGCGAGCGAGCGGGCAGGCGGTCGGCTCGGGGCGGCGTGGGCCGACATCGCCGAGGGCGCTCGCCACTGGCCGCAATGGTTCACGCTCGCCGGGTTCGACATCAAGCTTCGGTTCCGCAGGACGGGGCTGGGCCCGCTCTGGTCGACGCTCTCCTTCTGCGTCTTCGCCGGCGCGCTCGGCCTGGTCTATGGCCGCGTGCTCGGGGAGGAGGTCACGTCCTATCTGCCCTATGTGGTGCTGGGACTGTTCGTTTGGACCTTCATCGCGACCACGCTTCAGGAAGCCTGCGATGCCTTCATCCATGCCGAGCATGTGCTCAAGCACCTCTACGTACCGAAATCGACGCTGATTTACCGCACCTTGTGCCGGAACCTCATCCTTCTCGCCTTCAATCTCATCGCCGTGGCGGCGGTTCTGCTCCTGTGCGGCACCCGCTTGCCGCCGGCCGCGGCGCTGGCGGTGGCGGGGCTGGTCATCCTCTGCCTCAATCTCCTTTGGATCTCGCTGCTCCTGGCGCTGTTCACCGCCCGCTTCCGGGCCCTCTCCCGAATAGTCCATGTCGGCTTGCCGATCGGCATGCTGGTCACGCCCGTGATCTGGAGACCGGCTCTGCCGACGCTGCGCGAACTGGCCAATTGGAACCCGCTTCATTTCGCCATCGAACTGGTGAGAGGGCCGATCCTGGGCGAAACACCGGACGCCTGGGTCTGGATCGCGGTTCTCGCCTTCACGCTGGCCGGGGCGCTGCTCGCATTTCTTACCTTCAGCGCCTTCCGCTCCCGAATCCCTTATTGGCTTTAGCGAGATGGCATCGATCGACCTCGACCGGGTGAGCGTTCGGTTTCCGATCTACGGATCGCGCCTGCCGCACGCCGCCCCCTCCCGCGGAGCGGTCGGCGGGATCATCCGGGGGCGGCGCAGCGGTCCGGCCATTGTCGCGGCGCTCGAAGACGTGAGCATCGCGTTCGAGCGCGGCGACCGGGTCGGCCTGATCGGCCATAACGGGTGCGGGAAGAGCACCCTTCTGCGCCTGATCGCAGGCGTCTACGAGCCGTGCCGGGGCCGGGTACGAGTCTCCGGCCGAGTCCTCCCGCTCTTCGATCCGATGCTCGGCATGAGCGCGGAATTCACCGGCAGGGAGAATATCGTCCTTCGCGCAATCCACATGGGCCTTACGCCCCGCCGCGCGCTGGCCCGGGCGGACGAGATCGCCGAGTTCAGCGAGCTCGGAGACTTCATGGAGCTGCCGCTCAAGACCTATTCGCCGGGAATGCAGCTGCGACTGGCCTTCTCGATCGCTACGGCCTTCGAGGCGGACATCCTCCTGCTCGACGAGCAGTTCATGGCCGGGGACGCCGCGTTCATCGACAAGGCCGAGCGGCGGATGAAGGCGTTCGTCGGCCGGGCCGGGATCCTCGTCCAGGCCTCCCATTCCGAGCCAATGATCCTCGAGACCTGCAACCGGGTCGCCCTGTTCGAGCAGGGCCGGCTGGTCGCCATCGGCAGGCCCGACGAGATGTTCGACCGCTACCGCGAGCGGCGCGCCCAGGAGCCGACGCTTGCGGCTTGACCCGGGCCGGATCGCGCGGAGCGCACGCGCGCGGCTGCGGCGGCTGGCCGCGGCGTCTGCGCCGGTGAGGCCCGGCGCCGCCATTCTGTCCCTCGAGGACATCGCGACTCTGCCGCGCGACCAGATCGAGGGTACGTGCCGGCGGGTGGCGAGCCCGGTCTATCTCGGGGACGGCATCGGCCTCTGCCGCCTGCTCACCCGCTACAAATTCCACGTTGCGACCGACGATGTCGGCTTCGGCGCCAACGTTCTGCTCGACGGCTATTGGGAAAGCTGGCTGACACGGTTCATCGCCGCCACGGTCCGGCGTGGAGGCACGGTCGTCGACGTCGGCGCCAATTGCGGTTATTATTCGGTCCTGCTCGCGGACCTGGTCGGGCCGGAGGGGCGGGTCTACGCGGTCGAGCCGAACCCGGCGATGGCGCGCCTGCTTCGGCGCTCGATCGAGCTCAACGGTTTCAGCGCCCGCACCACGGTCTGCGAGGCGGCGCTCGGCGCGAAGGACGGCGGCACGGTGTCGCTCTTCGTGCCGGACGGGGAGCCCAAAAACGCCGCGCTCGGAGCGGATGGCGGGCGGCCTGGCAGTCGGCATGAGGTGGCGGCGCGAACGCTCGACGCGCTGCTCGCGGCGGAAGGGCCGATCGACTTCGTCAAGATCGACGCAGAAGGAGGGGAAGAAGAGATCATCGCCGGCATGAAGCGCGTCTGCGGCCTGTGCCCGCCGCCCATGGTGCTGGAGTTCAACGCCGCCCGCTACGGCGATCCCGCCGCCTTCCTGGACGAGCTGCTGGGTATCTACGGCCGGCTCGCGCATGTCGACTTCGACGGCCGCGCCGAGCCCGCGACGCCCGAGCGGGTGCTCGGCGAGCGCTTCGGCGAGGACTGGCTGCTGTTCCTGAGGCGCGGATGACCGCTCCGGCCCCGCCTTCGGCCCTGTTCCTGCCGCAAATCGAGTCGCTTCGGGGGATCGCGGCCCTCACCGTCGCCTACGCGCATTGCGGCCTCATCCTGGTGCTGAGCGGCGATGGGCCGGTCACCGTCCCCAACGCCTTTCTCGGGCGCTTCCTGCTCGAGCCGCTCGATCTCGTCGCCAACGCCCGCGCCGCCGTGGTCGTCTTCTTCGTGGTGAGCGGGCTCGTTCTCGCCCTGGCGCTCGACCGGACGGTGCCGCGCGGCAGGATACGCGCGGTCCCCGCCTTTCTCGCCCGCCGGGCGCTCCGGCTCTATCCGGCCCACATCGCCGCCCTGCTCCTGTTCGTGCCGCTGGCGAGCGCGACCGTCTATCGGCTGCCGGTGCTCGACCCGTCCCGGCTGGCCTCGCCCCTGCTCGACGGCTGGTTCAGCGCGCGTCTCTACCCGGAGATCGACTGGAACCTGTTCGCTCGGACGCTCGCGCTCGCCGCCAATTCCTACAATCCCGTCGTCTGGACCCTGTTCGTGGAGCTGGTGGGAGCCCTCTGCCTGCCGGTCTTCGCCGCTTTGTCCCGGCCCGGCCGTCTCGCCATCGACCTGCCGGCGCTCGCGATCCTCGCCGGGCTCGGCGTCGCGGTCGATGCGCCCGGCCTGCTCGCCTTCGCCGATATCTATCTCCCGGCCTTCTATCTCGGCTGCATGGCGCGCACCCACGGGCGGCGCTGGGCGGCGGCCGCGAGGCGACGACTGCCTTATGGGGCGCTGCTCGGCCTCTGTTTCGTCCTGCTCGTTCTGCCCGAGGCCAAAGTCGGGCCTCAGGTCGCGCACGATTTCATCCTCCTCGGCATGGCGCTCGCGAGCTTCGGCCTCGTCTCGCTCCTCGCCTGGGGCACAAGTCCGGCGACCGAGCGAGTCATGCTTCACCCCTGGGCGCGCTTCCTCGGCAGGGTGTCCTATTCCTTCTACCTCTGGCACAGCCTGCTGCTGCTCGCCTTCGTGCGGATTCTGCTCGCGATCCTGCCGACGTCGTTCCTCGTTCCCTGGGACCAGTTCATCAAGGCGGCCACCTTCGCCGTGACGACCCTCGCCACGCTCGCCGTGGCCAGCCTGTCCTACCGCTGGATCGAACGGCCCTTCCTCGCCCTCGGCAGGAACCTCACCGGCCGGCGTCTGCCCGCCGCGACGGCCCGCGCCGAGGAAGCGACGGCGCCATGAGCGCGAAAGCTCGGATACGCGCGGCCGTCCGTCGCCGGCTGCTCAACCTGATCGACCGTCCGGAGCTTGCCGACCCTCGCGCCCTCGACGAGCTCGCCAGGCGGGTCCGGCTCGTCGAATTGAACGTCAAAGCCTTCGGC
>JAXDPG010000403.1:0-3572 GCA_034668485.1 Sphingomonadales bacterium | reverse complement strand
CTCGATCGCGCGCCCGGCGGGCTGTGGCGGCGGCGCTGCCCGGCGGCCGCTGGGCGCCGCCTCCCGCTCGACATGCACTTCCTCGAGCAGTTCGGGCCCGCCCTCGAACAAAGCCAGCGGGCGGGGGTGCAGGATCGGCGCTGCGCCCTGCGACCGCGACGCCATCCGATCGAGGAAGTCGCTCATGCGGCCGCCAGGTAGAAGGCGCGCCGCGCCGCCGGCATGGCGAGGATGTCGCGCTCGGACCAGTGATAGGCCCGGGCGAGGTCGGCGACGTCGCGCAGGATCCTCGGCGCCCGGGCGGCCAGCTCCTCCCAGACGAAGCTGCCGGGCTCGAGGCGCAGCTCCTCTACCGAGCCGCAATGCGGGCAGGGGGCTTCGAGCTGGACGTCGGCGACCGGATCGAGCCTCTCGAGCGCCTCCGCCACGCGCGCGCGCGCCGCCGCCGGCGCTTCCGGAGCGGCTCGGGCGGCGAGCAGCTCGCGTGCCGCGTCAATCCCGTCGACGGCCTCGGCGGCGATCATGTCGGCGACGCAGACCGCTCGGACCTCGAAGCTGCGGCGGCGGTAATCCAGGGTGGCGGCCGGCGCTTCGGGCAATTGCTCGTCCTCCCGCCGAGGGCCGAGGCCGACTTCGCCGGCGGTGAAGTCGAGCTCGAAATCCTCGCCGCAGGCGGCGCAGCTTTGGTGGGCGGTGACGGCATCGCCGAACATCCGCGCGCGCAATTGCATCAGCAGGCGGTCGCGCGTCCCCACGGCCAGGCGCAGCAGCGCGCTTTCCGGCGCCTCGGGAAAAGCCGCCGCGAGCAGCAGCGCGGCGCGTCTCGCCGGGGGCAGATGGGCGCCCCGCTCGCTCAGGGCGATGATCTTCTCGGCGTCGAGGCCGCGCACGACGACCTCCTCAGGCAGGCTCGTTGAAGCTGGGCTCGGACGGCTCGGTCACGTCATAGTCGCGCTCCCAGCCCTCATTCTCGAGCTTGAGCGTCTGGATCGCGACCGCGCTGGCCGACGCGTCGAGGTCCGGGAAGGCGACGAACTCGGAAGGCCAGCAACGGAACAATTTGTAAGCCAAAGCGAGCTGCCCGGCTTCGTTGTAGATTTCGAGCACGAGGTCCTTGCGGAAATCCTTGAGCGAGACCTCCGCGCCGAGGCCGGAGCCGTAATTCCAGACCTTGTTGGCCCATTGCTCGAACTGGATGTCGTGGGTGACTCCCCGCTCGAGCGTGATCGCCTCATATTCGGTCTGGCCGGGCGACTTGCGCGAGGTGGACGGATCGCCGCCCTCGCGATGCTTGACGACCTCCGTGGTCCGCTTGAGCGAGCTGACCTTGCTCACGCCGGCGACATAGTCGCCGTCGGGAAGGCGGACCCGGAACTTGAAGGCCTTGTAGGGATCGACCCGGTTGGCATTGGTGGTGAACTTGACCATGATTCTGGCTCCCCCGCTCAGGCCGCGTTGCGGATCTGCTGGATGGAAATGACGACGAACTCGGCGGGCTGCAGCGGCGCGAAGCCTACGACGATGTTGACGATCCCCCGATTGCGATCGTCCTGCGTCGTCGTTTCGCCGTCGCATTTGACGAAATAGGCGTCGCGCGGCGCGGTGCCCTGGAAGGCGCCCTGCTTGAACAGGCGCTGCATGAAGGTCCCGACCGAAAGCCGGATCTGCGCCCAGAGCGGTTCGTCATTGCCCTCGAACACGACCCATTGGGTGCCGCGGTAGAGGCTCTCCTCGATAAACAGGGCGAGCCGCCGGACCGGGATGTACTTGTAGTCGTCGGAGAGCTGGTCCGAGCCCTTCATCGTCCGCGCGCCCCAGATCACCCGCCCGATATTGGGGAAGGTGCGAAGGCAGTTGACCGCGATCGGGTTCAGGAGACCGTTCTCCTCGTCGGTGAGCTTCACCGTCAGCCCGTCGGCATTGGCGATGGTCGCGGCGAGGCCGGCCGGCGCCTTCCAGACGCCGCGGTTGACGTCGGTGCGCGCCATCACCCCGGCGACGGCGCCGCAGGGCGGGAAGACGTCGAGCTGGCCGCCCCTCAGCCGGTCGCGCTTGATCAGGTTCGGAAAGAAGAGGGCGGCATAGTCCGCGTCCGCGAGCGGCAGCAGCGGGCTGGCGAGCTGCTCGGACTTGGCCTTGTTGGCCGCCTCCGCGGGATTGTCATCCCAGTCCGCGGGCGGATCGACGATGAACAGCGCCCGTTCCGCCTTGCACAAAAGGAGCGCCGCTTCGCGCACGTCCGGGCTCAGGTCGCCGCCGCGGATGTCGGCGGGGATGCAGAGCAGGTTGAAAATGTCGGCTTTCTTGAGCGCGTAGATGCCGGTCTTCAGGTCCTCGCTGATCAGGTAGCTGTCGTCCACGAGCGGTACGCCGTCGCTTCCCCCGGCGAACGGCACCGTGTCTTCCTGCGGGAAGCCGGTCGGAGCCGCGCAGCGGACGAGCGACGAGGCGCCTGCGAGTATGCGGTCGATCCGGCGCTCATTGTCCTGGTCGGTGAGGGTTCGGAAGGTTTCGGTGGCGCCGCTATCGGCATCGACGATGGTGAGGTCGAAGATTTGGCCCGCGTCGAGACCGTATTTCGCGGCCGCGGCGATCGTGCCCGGCTCGGCCGCGACCGGGAGAGTGACGGTCGCCGTCAGCTGGTCGCCCCAGGTGCCCGGGCTCGCCGCTTCGAGCTCGAATCCCACGAACGTCGCGGTCGCGACCCCCTCATCGCCGGCATCCGGTTCGAACAGTCGCACGATCTCGCACTGGCCGCCGCCATTGGCGAAGAAATCGTCGACCGCGTAGGAGAGCGCGCTGTCGAGCCAGAGGCCGCCGAAGCGGCGGATGAACTCGCCGAAATTGAAGCAGGGCAGCGGCTCGTTGACGGGACCGCGCTTGGTCCTGCCGACAAAGGCCGCGATCGACGTCGCGACGCCGGCGACAGTCCTCACGCCGGAGCTGATTTCCTGGATGTAGACGCCGGGATAGGTCGGACTTACGGGCATGGCTTCGCTCCCCCTTCGGGCCTCGGGCAAATTCGAAACTGAAAGGCGTCAGGCCGCGATGTCGAACCCGAGCAGGATCGACAGCTCGACGTCGCCGCCGGTAGAATTCTTGACCTCCAGCTCGCCGAGGTCGGTGCTGAACAGCGCCACCGCATTGCCGTGGAGAACCAGAGGTCCGGTCAGCTTGACCGCGGTGACGCCGCCTTTGACGGTGAGATCGGCGTCGTAGACGGAGCTGGTCAGCGCCATGAAGGCGATCTTGTCGGCGCTGTCGATCTGCAGGTTGAGCGAGTCGTCGAAGGCGTCGGGCACCGTCTTGCGGACGATCAGCACCGCGTCGGCCGCCGTCTTGCCCGCAGCCTTGGAAGTTCCGCCCGTCGATCCGGTGGCATTGAAGCTCCACGCGATAGAATCCGGCATGTAGAGCTCCCCCTGTACCTAAGACCACGCCGAAATCTAACATTGACTATTGATCTATGCAATGTAGCCCGTAACCGGAACAGGTTAGCCGAGGGCTGTATTTCCTATTGCTGATCGATCAAGTAGAGTTAAAAATACTTCTAATATATTCATCCCTTTAGG
>JAXDPG010000402.1:0-8967 GCA_034668485.1 Sphingomonadales bacterium | reverse complement strand
ATCGTCCCAGAGCGCCTGGTCCTCGACCTTGGCGTTGAGCTCTTCGAGACGCCGCAGCGCCCGGTCCCAGTCGAGGAACCGGCGGAGGAGGTCGAGCGCCGACCTGATCTGCTCGACATGGGCTTGCGCTTCGGCGCGCATCGGTTGGTCTCCAGTGGACTGTGCCTCGGCGAAGGCCGGGGCCCAGACGTCTTTGTTGGGCTGGATCCCGGCCTTCGCCGGGACACGGCCTGCGCTTGCGCGCAGGCCTAGTAAATCCCCCCCTGATTTTGCAAGAAATCGCTGTCGCGCTGCGCGTCCGTGCGCTCGACCTTGAGACGCGGCGCGGCTTTCTCCGGCGGCCGATTGGCCATTTCGTCGCGGCGGATCGAGCGCCTCGGCTCGCTCTCGGGCTTGAACGCTTCCCAGATCACCGCGGCCTTGGGATCGTCGGTGGGCCAGGCCCCGAACACCTTCTTGCCCGAGCGCCGGTCGATCCGCACCATGCGGATGCCGGCCGGCGCGACGAAGGGGACCTTGGGCAGGTCCTTGAGCGCGGCCAAGGCGAATTGCTTGAAGATCGGCGCGGCGAGCGTTCCGCCCTGGGCGTAGCCGCCCATCGGCCGGGGATGGTCGAAGCCCATATACATTCCGGCGACGATCTGCGGCGTGCCGCCGATGAACCAGACGTTGGTCGGTCCCGAGGTCGTGCCGGTCTTGCCGAACAGGGGACGGTTGAGGTCCCTCAAGACCACCGCCGTGCCGCGCTGGACGACGCCCTCGAGGATATGGACCATCTGGTAGGCGGTCAGCGGGTCGAGCAATTGCTTGGTCCTGAGCGGCGGCCGAGGCATCGGCTTGCCGTCCCAGTCGGGCGCGTTGCAGCCCTCGCAGGGGCGGGTGTCGGCGCGGTAGATGACCTTGCCGTTGCGGTCCTGGACGTAGTCGATCAGGGTCGGCTTCACCTGCCGCCCCTGGTTGGCGATGATCGCGAACGCGTTGGTCATCTTCAAGACGGTGGTGTCGCCCGCGCCGAGCGCGATGGCGAGATAATTGGGATAGTCGCCGACGCCGAGGATGTGGGCGAGGCGCGTCACCTTGTCCATGCCGATCTGGTTGGCGGTGCGCACGGTCATCAGGTTGCGCGACTGCTCGACGCCCCAGCGCATCGTCTGCGGGCCGGCATAGCCGCCGGAGAAGTTGCGGAAGGTCTTGGTGCCGAGGCCGGCGCCCTGATAGACCGAGAAGGGCCCGTCGATGATGATCGAGGCCGGGGTCAGGCCGTTGTCGAGCGCGGCGGAATAGACCACCGGCTTGAAGGTCGAGCCGGGCTGGCGCTGCGCCTGGACGGCGCGGTTGAAATCGTCGCCGCGCGCGTCGAAGCCGCCCTGCATGGCGAGGATTCGGCCGCTCGCCACCTCCTCGACCACCATTCCGCCCTTGACCTCCGGAATCGAGCGCAGCGACCACACGCCGCCGTCATTCTTGACCGCGATCACCATCCCCGGCCGGAGGAAATTGAACGCGGCCGTGGCGGTGCCGCGCTTGGGCATCGCCGCCGCATAGGCCGGCAGGGTGCCGGTCGATCCGTCGGCGAAGCCGATCGTCGCGCTCTGGCCCTCGCGCGACAGCACCGCCGCCGCCCGCCAGTCGTCATAGCCGACTCCGAACGGCGCCTTCGCCAGCTGGCCGCGCCAGTCGCCGTTCACGTCCACCGCCAGACCGGAGTCGCGCCAGCCCTTGCCGCGGTCGTAGCGCACCAGGCCGTCGCGAAGCGCCGTCTCGGCCGCCTTCTGCTTGGCGACGTCGATCGAGGCGCGCACCCACAGGCCGCCGGTATAGACCCCGTTCGGGCCCTTCTCGGTCTGCTCGCCCCAGCGCGTCATCAGCTGGCGGCGGACTTCCTCCATGAAATAGCCGCCGATGTTGCGCACATTGTTGTTGGTGAAGCGCACCGTGCCGAGCGGCTGGGCCTGGGCGGCCGCGCGCTGGGCGGCGCTGATCTTGCCGTTGCGCTCCATCTCGGCGAGCACCCAGTTGCGCCGGTCGAGCGCACGCTCGGGACGGCGCTCGGGGTCGTAATTGCTCGGCGCCTTGGGCAGGATGGCGAGATAGGCCGCCTCGTGCAGCTGGAGCTGGGCGACATCCTTGTCGAAATAGGCCCGCGCCGCCGCCTGCACGCCATAGGCGTTTCGGCCGAGGAAGATCTGGTTGAGGTACAAAGCGAGGATCTGCTGCTTGGTCAGCACGTTCTCGATCCGGCGGGCGAGGAAGGCTTCCTTGATCTTGCGGGTGATCGAATATTCGTCGCCGAGCAGCAGGTTCTTCGCCACCTGCTGGGTGATGGTGGAGCCGCCGCGGGCGCGCTCGCCGCTTCCGACCTTCGAGATATAGTCGCCGACCGCGCCGACCAGGCCCGGATAGTCGATGCCGCCATGGGTGAAGAAGGTCTTGTCCTCGGCCGAGGTGAAGGCGTCGATCAAAGGCTGAGGGAATTCGTCGTAGGACAATTCGACGCGGCGCTCGCGGGCGAAGCTCTGCACCGGTTCGCCGTCGATGCTTCGCACGGTGGTCGGGAGCGGCGGCTGGTAGGTCAGCAGCGTCTCGGCCGAGGGCAGGTTGCGCGCGAACAGCAGCCAGAGCAGGACGTAGAGGATGATCGGGATCGCCGCGAGATAGACGAGGATCCTGACCCATCGCTTGCGCCACGCCCGCCGCGCACGCGCTCCGAAGCGGCTGCCGGCATCGCGATAGAGGGTGAGGCGGGTCGGGGTTGCGGCGGACATTCGACGCAAGCTCTAGCCGATGATCGCGGCGCGGTGAAGCGGCTCCGGGCGCTTGACTTTCCTGATATATCGTATATACAATAATTATGTGAAAATCGAATTCGACCCGGCGAAGCGAGAAATGACGCTAAAGCGACGGGGGTTGGATTTCGCGGAAGCGGAGCGGATCTTCGATCGATATGTGCTGACCCTGGAGGACCGGCGCTTTGATTACGGTGGGGATCGCTACGTTACGTACGGTATGCTGAATGACGAATTGGTGGCGTGCGTTTGGACGTTACGAGCCGAAGCGCGCCGTATCGTCAGCTTGCGGAAGGCGAAAAAGAATGAGCGAGAGATCTACCGGCTCAACCGGCCATGATCCCGACGATGGCGTCGACGATTGGGATCCTGACGACGCGCCAATCCTGACCCCTGAAATGGCGGCTCGGGCGCAGATTTCGATCGGTGAGAAGATTATCCGCGAAGCCGATCCGCCCTTAGGCACGCGGCGTGGCCGCCCCCCCAAGCCGCACGGCGAGCGCAAGGTGCTCGTATCGCTGCGGCTGGCGCCGGACATCGTCGAATGGTTCCGCGCCACCGGTCCCGGCTGGCAGTCGCGGATCGAGGAGTTGCTGCGCCGCGAGGTCCACTCGGCCGCCGAATAGCTACCGCGCCGCCACCCTGACCAGCCGCTTCGCGAAGTGGGTCTCGATCGCGCTCTTCATTCCGAGCGCGATCTGGCGCCGGCCTTCGGGGGAGTTGATGTAGGCGGTGTCGGTGGCGTTGGTCAGATAGCCGGTCTCGAACAGGATCGACGGGACGTCGGGAGCCTTCAGCACCACCAGGGAGGCGAAGCGGTGATAATCGGGCCGGAACGGGAAATAGGCCGAGGCCTCGCGCTTCAGGAGGACGGCGAAGTCGGCCGAGACGTTCATGCTCTCGCGCTGGGCGAGGTCGATGAGGATCCGGTCGACTCCGGCCTCGCCGCTCAAGGCGGTGCCGGCGATGCGGTCGGTTCGGTTCTGCTGCTCGGCGAGCAGCGCCGCTTCCCGGTCCGACGCCACTTCCGACAATGTGTAGATGGTGGCGCCGCGGGCGCCGTCATTGCTCGGCGCGGCGTCGGCGTGGATCGAGATGAACAGCGACGCGTGCATCTTGCGGCCGATCTCGTAGCGGTCCTTGAGCACCAGATAGCGGTCGTCCTCGCGAGTCATCGCCACCCGGACCCGGCCCGAGGCGGCCAGCGCGTCGCGGATCGCGGTCGCGATCGCCAGCGTGACGTCCTTCTCGCGGGCGCCGAACGGCGAGGTGGCGCCGGGATCGCGGCCGCCATGGCCCGGGTCGAGCAGGACCAGCGGCCGCGCCGGGTCGCCGGCGCCGTCGATGCGCGCAGGCCGGGCGAGGGGTCGCTGCGGTCGAGGGCGATCGCCACGCCGTCGTCCGGCGTCGCCCGCGCTCCCGACGGCGCGCCGGCGGCCAGCGCCATCAGGAAGGCAAGCCACAGCTCCACCGCTCAGGCCGCCGCCTGCGCGCGCCGGGCCCAGTCCGCGGCCCGCAGCCGGAAGACCAGGCTCTCCCGGCCGAAGCGCTCCGCGCGGCCTTCGAGAAGGCCGCCGAGCTTGCCGACGGCCCGCTGTGAGCGCCGATTTTCCGGACCGATGAAAAAGAGGACGCTTTCGACGTGCCGGAAGGCGTGGTCCAGCATCAGCCGCTTCATCTCGCCATTATAGGCGCCGCCCCAGCGGCTGCGGGCGAGGAAGGTCCAGCCGATCTCCACCTCGCTCCGCTCCGGGTCGTGGCCGTGGAAGCGCGACGAGCCGATGACGGCGCCGTCGGCGCGGTCGCGCGCGATCAGGGCACCTCCGGAGGCGAGCGCCTCGTCGAAGAAGGCGCGGAACACGGGCTGGCGCCACCGGTCGGGGACCGGATGCTGCTCCCAGATCAGCGGATCCGAGGCGGCCGCGTAGAGCGCGTCCCAATCGGCCGGCACGAGCGGGCGCAGCTCGAGCAGCGCTCCCGCGAGCGCGGGCTGGGGATCGAATTCCATCGCCGCTCCACTATCCGGACGGGCGCGGCGCTTGGCAAGCGCCTCAGCGCTCCGTCCAGCCGCCGACGCGCAGCGACACCAATTCGGCGGCGCTTCGGCGGCTTCCGCCGGAGGCGTTGACGCGGCGGATGAAGTCGGCGTCGACTCCGTTCGTGCGCAGCTTGACGATGTCCTCGGCGGGAAGCCCGGCATAGCCGACCGCCTTCAGCTCGCCGAGATAGTCGGAGGTCACGCCGTAGTCGCGCAGGCGGATCAGCTCCGCGGTCGAGAATCGATAGCCCTGGCGGGCCGCCTCGCCGACGAAATCGGGCATGACGCCGTGATCGCGCAGGTCGACGAGCTGGTCGGCGGGGACGCCTTTGATGCCGTAGCGGGCGAGCTGCTGCACATAGTCCGCCGTCACGCCATGGTCGCGCAAGCGGATCAGCTGGTCGAGCGGCGCGTCGTAGCCGGCAGCGCGGAAGCCGGCGACGAAATCGGGCATGATGCCATGGTCCCTCAGCCGCACGACCTGCTCGGACGACAGGTCGCGGAGGCTGAGCCGGGCGAGGTCGGCGACATAGTCCGGGGTCACGCCATGGTCGCGCATGGCGATGAGCGCGTCGAGGCTGCCGACGCGGTAGCCGTGGCCGCCCATCTGCCTGAGGTAATCGAGCCCGGCGCCGTGATCGCCCGCTCGCACGAGGTCGGCCACCGCCGGGCGGGCATAGCCCTGGCGCTTCAATTCGTCGAGGAACGGATAGCCGAGGTCGTAAAGCGCGAGCGAGAAGAGCTGGCCGTCCCCGGCGCGGCCGTAGCCGCGCTCGGCGAGGGCGGCGGCGAAGGCGGCGTTGGGCTGGAAGCGGCAGTCGCCGGTGCCGTGCCCTCGCCGGGCGACGCCTTCGCAGGCGATCGCCCCGGCGTCGCGGTCGAGCCGGAAGGCGACCGGCGCGCCCGATCCCGAGGCGAGCTGGGCGGCGGTGAGCCCGTCCAGATCGGCGAGCTTCTGGGTCTCGCTGTGCATCCAGCGGCTGTTCGCGGTGCGCCGGGTCAGCGAGAACTGGATCTCGCCCTGCGCCCGCTGCGAGCCGCTGGCCTCGATCGTCCATCCGACCTCACCCTGGGCCGCCTCGCCGCCTTCGCCGGAGCCGGAAGCGGCGCAGGCGGCGGGAATGGCGGCGGGGAGGGCGATGGCGGCGGCGAGGAGGGTGAAGAGGAGAGGGCGCATATTGGGGGCTCCGTGCAATGTCCGCTTTTCGATGCAAGGAGCGGGCCACGGCGGACGGGGGCGGAATTGTGCCGATTTTGCTCGAAAATGCCGACCCGGCTGTCCGCAGGCGGACTCGCCGCTGTCCGGGGGTGGACATCGACCGGAGGCATCGGAGTGCCGACGGCGGGCAGCCCCGGCTCGCATCGCACCCGGATGAAGCATGGCGTCGTCACGATCGGCTCGGGCAAGCGCCCCGCATCGGGGCTCATCTTGCGCGAGGCGGCACGGCATCGTCCTGCGAGCCCTGGCCGGCTGCGGACGTTGCGCCGCCCCGCCCGCCCGCCTATCTGACGGAGGAGCAGTGCAAGGGAGCGTCATGACCACTTTCGACGACCGCGAACGGGCCTTCGAGACCAAATATGCCCGCGACCAGGAGATGCAGTTCCGGATCGTCGCTCGGCGCAACCGGCTGCTCGGCCAGTGGGCGGCCCATCTGATGGGGCTCAGCCAGGCCGAGGCCGACGCCTATGCCAGCGACGTCATCCGCGCCGACTTCGAGGAAGCGGGCGACGAGGACGTGATCCGCAAGGTGGTCGGCGACCTCATTTCGGCCGGCGTCGAATGCGACGAGGCCCGCATCCGCGAGGCGCTCGCCCACAAGACGGTCGAGGCGCGGCGCCAGCTGATGGAGTCGCAGGGCTGATGGCGATGGCGGCGGCAGAGATCGAAGAGCTGATCCGCGCCGGAATACCCGACGCCCGGGTCGAGATCACGGATCTCGCCGGCGATGGCGACCATTATGCGGCCCGCGTCGTCGCCGAGAGTTTCAGGGGAATGCCCCGCGTCCGCCAGCACCAGCGCGTCTACGAAGCCCTGGGCGGCCGCATGGGCGGCGCCCTTCACGCGCTCCAGCTCTCCACCTCGACACCCGACTGAGGAATGTAACATGTCCGATACCAAGACCCGCATCGGCGAGATCGTCGGCCAGAACGACGTCGTCCTGTTCATGAAGGGCACCGCGCTCTTCCCGCAATGCGGCTTCTCGAGCCGCGCAATCGCCATCCTCGACCATCTCGGCGTCGGCTATGAAACGGTCGACGTGCTCCAGGACCCTGAGATACGCCAGGGCGTGAAGGAATATTCCGACTGGCCGACCGTTCCCCAGCTCTACGTCAAGGGCGAGTTCGTCGGCGGCTCCGACATCATGATGGAGATGTACCAGGCCGGCGAGCTCCAGCAGCTTCTGGAAGAGAAGCAGGTGGCGAAGGCCTAGCGTCACCCCAGCGAAGGCTGGGGCCCCGGTGGGTGAAAAACTCGGCGACGGTTCTCGCCGGGGTCCCAGCCTGCCCTGGGACGACGGCACTAAAGGAAAGGGGCGGACGGCGGGACCAGAAAGACCGCTCGTCCGCCCCTGTTCGTGTGGAAGCGTGTGGACGCGGATCAAGATACACGAGCTGTGCCAGAGCGTGCCAAGCTCGGATTTCCGCGGGTTGCGATGGTGTACGGGAATTAACGGCTTTTGCTTATTGTAAAGCAGGCCGACGTCCGCCGTTGCGGAGCCGTATTATTCATCCGCCGTTCAGTCCCGCAAGCTGATTACACCTGTAATCGACAGGGAAGGGTGAGCCGTGGAGAGAATCGCCGAGGGCGAATATGCGGTGATGGAGGTGCTCTGGGACGAGGCGCCGCTGACCGCCGCCGAGGTCGCCGGCCGGGTGCCCGAGGAGCGGGGCTGGACCCTCGCCACCGTCAAGACCATGCTCTCGCGCCTGCTCGCCAAGGGTGTCCTCAGCCATGAGGAGGAGGGGCGGCGCTACCTCTACCGTCCCGCCATCCGCCGCGAGGATTATGTCGCCGAGGAATCGGGCCGGCTGATCGACCGAATGTTCGGCGGCCGGGTGACTCCCTTGGTCGCCCAGCTCGCCGCCCGCGACAAGCTGACCCCGGCCGACATCGCCGAGATCGAGAAGCTGTTGAAGGCGCTCAAGTCATGATCGCCTGGCTGATCGAGACGTCGATCGCGGTCACCCTGCTGATGGCGATGGTTCTCCTCCTTCGCGGCCCGGTCGCGCGCAGCTTCGGCGCCGGCTGGGCCTATGCTCTGTGGGCCGTGCCCGCGCTTCGTCTGGTCCTGCCGCCGCTGCCGCAGCTGGCCCCGGACCTCCATCTTCCGCCGCTCGTACTCTTCATCCCGACGGCGGCGGAAATGGCCGCACCCCTGCCGGCCGAGGCCGGACCCGGGCAGTGGGTGCCCTTCATGCTCGCAATGTGGGCCGGGGGTGCGGTCATCTTCCTCACTTTGCAATGGCTCGCCTACCGGGCCTTCCTGGGCCGCATCCAGGAGACTTCCCGGCCGGCGCGGCCCCCTTTGTTCGGCGGCATCCGCACCTGGATCAGCGACGCGGTCGACGGGCCGCTCGCCCTCGGCGTCATCGAGCGCCGGATCGTCCTCCCGGGCGACTTCCTGCGGCGCTACAATCCCGTCGAGCGCCGGCTCGCGCTCGAGCATGAGCTTGTCCACCACAAACGTGGCGATATCTGGTGGAATCTGGCGGCGATGGGCTTTCTCGCCATTTTCTGGTTCAATCCGGTCGCCTGGCTCGCCTTCCGCGCCTTTCGAAGCGATCAGGAGCTGGCCTGCGACGCCGCCGTGGCCCGGACCGCCTCATTGGACGAGCGCTGCGACTATGCCCGTGCCCTGGTCAAGTCGGCGAGTCGGCCGGGCCTGATCGCCGCCTGCGCTCTCAACCCCGCCGGCGAATTGAAGCGGCGGCTGAGGATGATGCGCGCGCACCGCGCGAGCCGCCTTCGCTCGGCCGGCGGCGTCGTCGCCCTGACGGCCTTCGCGGCCGCCGGCTTCGCCTTCGGCAGTGCTCAGCCTGCCGGCGCCGGTGCGGCGCTGCGCACCGTCTCTGCGCCGGTCGTCGAAGCGCGCGCGGCCCCGGTCCGGCTCGCCGCGGCGGCCGCTCCGGCACCGGCGATCG
>JAXDPG010000401.1:0-2623 GCA_034668485.1 Sphingomonadales bacterium | reverse complement strand
CCTCGCAGACCTTGATGTGCGGGTCCATCGAGCCGCCGACGTCGAGCAAGAGGAGCAATTTCACCGCATTGTGCCGCTCGGGGCGCATCCGTATGTCGAGCCAGCCCTTGCGCGCGGTGCCGTCGATCGTCTCGTCGAGGTCCAGTTCGTCGGCGGCGCCTTCGCGCGCAAAGCGGCGCAGGCGGCGGAGCGCGACCTTGATGTTGCGGGTGCCGAGCTCGACCTGGCTGTCGAGGTTGCGGAACTCGCGCTTGTCCCAGACCTTGATCGCGCTCCTGTTGCGGCCGCCCTCCTGGCCGATCCGTATGCCTTCGGGATTGTAGCCATAGGCACCGAAGGGCGAGGTGCCGGCAGTGCCGATCCACTTCGACCCGCCCTGGTGGCGCTCCTTCTGCTCCTCGAGGCGCTGCCTGAGCGCCTCCATGATCTCTTCCCAGGAGCCCAGGGCCTGGATCTTCGCCATCTCCTCGGGCGAGAGGTAGAGCTCGGCGACTCTCTTCAGCCACTCCTCCGGCACCGGCACCGCGCCGGTGCCATAATCCGCCTCCAGCCCCTTGAAGACCTTGCCGAATACTTGGTCGAAGCGGTCGAGCAGCCCCTCGTCCTTCACGAACGTGGCCCGGGCGAGGAAGTAGAATTGCTCCGGGCTGGCGGCGATGACGTCGGCGTCGAGCGCCTCGAGCAGTACGAGATGTTCCTTCAGCGAGGCGGGAATGCCCGCGGCGCGAAGCTCGTCGACGAAGGAGAAGAACATGAGCCGGGCTCTACGTCGAAGGACGGCAGGAGGCCAGTACCCCGTCATTGCGAGCGCAGCGAAGCAATCCAGCGCTGAATTCGTGCCAAGCGCCGTGGCTGGATTGCCGCGTCGCTACGCTCCTCGCAATGACGGGCTCCTTGGTTAACGCCGTTTCAACACTTTCCCCTTAGCCCGGTCTCCTGAACCAGAACGGGGGCAGCGCGTGGCGAGTTCGGCGACCGAGGAAGCGGACGGCAATGCGATCAACATCGTCGCCCGCAATTGCGGCGCGCTGGCGATCGAGTGCAGCGACGTCTCGGGCTATGTCTCGGGCGTCTCGGAGCGCATCTCGTCCAACCTTCGGACGCTCGATTCGCTCGAGGAAGTGACCAGCCGGCTGCTGCTCGATCAGGCGCGGGTGGCCGAATCGACCGACGAGGCGCGGATCCTCGCCGAGCAGGCGCGCGAACGCCTGTCGGAAGGGCGCGCCGCGATCGAGGACACGATCGGCATCTTCAGCGGCCTCACCGACCTCGTCGTCCAGCTCGGCGAGCGCATGACCGGCTTCGCCGAGGCGATGAGCCGGGTTCAGAACGTCTCGTCGAGCATCGAGCGGATCGCCTACCGGACCAACATGCTCGCCTTGAACGCCACCATCGAGGCGGCGCGGGCGGGGGAGGCGGGGCGCTCGTTCGCCGTCGTCGCCGCCGAGGTGAAGAAGCTCGCCCAGGAAACCCGCACCGCGACCAGCGAGATCACCGGCACCATCGCCTCGCTGACCCGCGAGGCCGAGGCGGTGACCTCCGAGATCGAGAATGGCGTCGACCGCAGCCGGGTCGCCCGGTCCGGCTTCGCGACGATCACCGAGACGGTCCGCCAGGTCGCCGACATCGTCGCTCTGGTCGACCGCCAGACCGACGGCATCGCCCAGTCGACCAGCCAGATCCAGCAGAGCGTCGATTCGGTCAAATCGGGCCTGTCGAGCTTCGCCGCCGACGCCCGCGACAATGGCGGGCAATTGCTCCAGGTCCATGGCCGCCTGAGCAAGCTCGAGACCTTGTCGAACGAGATGCTCGACCGGCTGGCGAGCTCGGGCGTCAGGATCGACGACACTCCGTTCATCGAATTCGCCCAGGCCGGGATGCGCGAGATCAGGGACATTATCGAGGCCGGAATCGAGCGCGGCGAGACCCGCGAGAGCGACGTCTTCGACACCCATTACGTGCCCATGCCCAACACCAACCCGGTCCAGTACGAGACCCGCTTCTGCGCCTTCGCCGACTCCCATGTCCGGCCTGTGCTCGACAAGCTGATGGCGCGCGAGCCGCGGCTGATCGCCAGCGCGATCACCGACATCAACGGCTACCTTCCCACCCACATTTCCGAGCGCTCGCAGCCGCAGAGCGACGATCCCGCCTGGAACGCCAAATATTGCCGCAACCGCCGCAACTTCCTCGACGACGTCACCCGCCGCGCCATCGCCAGCGAGAAGGAGGCGATGCTCGCCACCTACTCGATGGACCTCGGCCAGGGGCGCTACCTCCCGGTCAAGAACGTCTTCGTCCCGCTCTGGGTGAACGGCCGCCGCTGGGGCAATTTCGAGCTCGCCTATAGGGACGAGGCGATGCGCATCTAATCCCCCTCGCCCCTTCAGGGGAGTGGGCCGGGGAGAGGGGGGACTCGATCAAAACCCACATATCTCATCGACAAATTCCCTGAAATCGCGTACACCGTCACTCCAAGAGAGCGTGTGTAACGTGCGGGACGAGATACTCATTGAAAGAGCGAAGGGGATGCGTTGCGACATGACGACCCCGGAGCGACGACTTTGGTACGCGCTGCGGGCGAAGCGGCTCGAGGGCGCGAAGTTCCGCCGGCAAGTCGTCG
>JAXDPG010000400.1:0-2722 GCA_034668485.1 Sphingomonadales bacterium | reverse complement strand
GTCGTCGAGCGGCTCCGGTCGAGGCCGCTCCGAAGCGAGGGGATACAGCCGGGCAAACCCCACTCCCGTCCTTACGGGAGAGGAGGGGCCCGCCGCGACGCGGTGGGAGGTGAGCGTCTGTACATCGGACTCGGCAAGACCCTCACCTCCCAAGACTTCGGCTTGGGCCCCTCCTCTCCCGCGAAAAGCGGGAGAGGGGTTTTCCAGGCTATGCCCCCTCCGACCGA
Source organism: Sphingomonadales bacterium (assembly GCA_034668485.1). Taxonomy (GTDB): domain Bacteria; phylum Pseudomonadota; class Alphaproteobacteria; order Sphingomonadales; family Sphingomonadaceae; genus Allosphingosinicella. Next base: position 2,495 of record JAXDPG010000400.1, on the reverse strand, counting down.
AGCGGCCGCGACAGGAGCCGCTCGACGACCTCTTCGACGCTCGCCTCCCCGGCCAGCAGGGCGCAGACCGCGGCGACGATCGGCATGTCGACGCCCGCCTGCGCCGCCGCCCGCGCCAGCACCGGCGCGGTATGGGCCCCTTCCGCCACCGTCCGCCGGTCCGCCAGCAGCTCCGCGGCGCTGCGCCCCTCGCCGAGGCCCTTGCCGAGGCTGAAGTTGCGCGAGCTCACCGACGAGCAGGTGAGGACGAGGTCGCCGAGGCCCGACAGGCCGGCGAGGGTCTCGGCACGGGCGCCGCGGGCGAGGCCGAAGCGGGTCATCTCGGCGAAGCCGCGCGAGATGAGGGCGGCCCGGGCATTCTGGCCGAGGCGGCGCCCCTCGACCACGCCGCAGGCGATGGCGAGGACGTTCTTGACCGCCCCGCCTATCTCCGCGCCGATGACGTCATCCGAAAGATAGGGGCGGAACCAGGGCCGGGCGATGCGGTCGCGGAGGCGTTCGCCGAGCGCCCGGTCCTCGACCGCGAGGGTGACCGCGGCGGGGAGGCCGGCGGCGACCTCGTGGGCGAAGGTCGGACCGGAGAGGATTGCGACCGGCGCGCCGGGCTGCGCCTCGCGGGCGACGTCGTGCATCAGCTCCATCGTCGCCTCCTCCATGCCCTTGGCGCAGAGGATGAGGGGGATGGAGAGGCGCGGCATCGAGGCGAGCACCGAGCGCATATGCTGGGCCGGGGTGACGACAAGGAGGGCGCCGCAGGCCGCAAGCTCGGCCAGGTCGCCGGTGGCGCGAATGGCGCGGTCGAGCGGGATGCCGGGGAGGAAGAGGCGATTCTCGCGATCGGAATTGACGCTCTCGACGACCTCGGCCTCGAGCGCCCAGAGCAGGGTCTCGCCGCCGCCGGCCGCGACCTGGGCGAGCGCAGTCCCCCAGGCGCCGCCGCCGATCACGCCGATCCTCACGCTTTCACCCCCGCGCCGCGCACCTTCTCGGCGTCGGGATCGAGCGGCCAGCGGGCCCGGGCGGGGACGTCGAGCGGGTCGGTGAGGCCGGCCTCGAGGCGCAGCGCCCCCGCCCAGGCGATCATCGCCGCATTGTCGGTGCAGAGCCAGAGCGGCGGCGCCACGAAAGGAAGGCCGCGCTCCTCCGCGAGGACGGTCAGCGCCGAGCGTATGGCGGAATTGGCGGCAACCCCGCCGGCGACGACGAGCGCGGTCGCCGCGGGGGCGCGATCGAGCGCTCGGCGGGTGCGGTCGACGAGGCAGTCGACCACCGCCTGCTGGAACGAGGCGGCGATGTCCGCGGTGGCGTAGCGGCCGCTCTCCCGCGCGCGGAGCACCGCGCTCTTCAATCCGGCGAACGAGAAATGGGGCTCGGGCGAGCCGAGCAGCGGGCGGGGCAGCGGCACGGCGGCGGGATTCCCATCCTGCGCCGAGCGCTCGACCGCCGGCCCACCGGGAAAGCCGAGGCCGAGCAATTTGGCGGTCTTGTCGAAGGCCTCGCCGGCGGCGTCGTCGATCGTGGTGGCGAGGCGGCGGTAGCGGGAGAGCCCCTCGACCAGCAGCAACTGGCAATGGCCGCCGGAGACGAGCAGAAGCAGATAGGGGAAAGCGAGGCCGGGCTCGCTCAGCATCGGCGAGAGCGCGTGGCCTTCGAGATGGTTGACCGCGATCAGCGGCTTGCCGGCGGCGAGCGCCAGCCCCTTGGCGACGACCAGGCCGACCATGACCCCGCCGATGAGGCCGGGGCCGGCCGTGGCCGCGATCGCATCCACCCGGCCGAGATCGATCCCGGCCTCGGCGAGGGCCTGCTCGACGAGGGCGGGGAGGATCTCGACATGCGCCCGAGCCGCGATCTCGGGGACGACCCCGCCATAGGGCCGATGGGCGCTCTCCTGGCCCGCCAGGCAGTGGGCGAGGATGCGCCGATCCGAGGCGACCAGGGCCGCCGCCGTCTCGTCGCAGCTCGATTCAATGCCCAGCACGAGGCTCATGCCCGCTTCCCTGCCACCCGCGCACCCGCTAGCACAAGCGCCCTATGCAGCCGATCCTTCGCCTCGGAACCCGCGGCTCGCCGCTGGCGCTCGTCCAGGCGCGGCTGGTCGCGACCGCGCTTCGCGAGGCCCATGGCTGGGGCCCGGAGCTGATCGAGATCGAGCCGATCGCCACCGCCGGCGACCAGCAGCGCGACCGCCCGCTCGCCGACATGGGGGGCAAGGCGCTGTGGACCCGCGAGCTGGACCTGGCGCTGGTCGAGGGGCGGATCGACCTCGCCATCCACTCGATGAAGGACGTCGAGACGATCCGCCCGCCCGCGCTGGCCGTCGCCGCGATGCTGCCGCGCGCGGACGTTCGCGACCGGCTGGTCGGAGCGGCGAGCCTCGACGCGCTGCCCGAGGGCGCCCGCTTCGGCACCTCCTCGCCGCGGCGGTCGGCGCAATTGCTGGCGCGGCGGCCGGATCTCCGAATCCTGCCCTTCCGCGGCAATGTCGAGACCCG
>JAXDPG010000399.1:0-4009 GCA_034668485.1 Sphingomonadales bacterium | reverse complement strand
GTCATTCGAGGTCGTGACGATCCGGGTATGGCGAAGTCGAGAATGAATGGCGGATTCTCATTTAGAGGGTGAACAGACACCATCTGTGCATTCCATAGCTGCGGAAAGCGTCGCCAGATCCAATACGGCCCTGGACCATCCCCTTGCTTGTCCTCAATGGGGCGAATTGTAAGATCCTGAGGTTCCAGCCTCACGCCGTATAAGTAGCGGATCATTGCCCAAGCAACGTCAGCCGGCTCTGGTTGCAGCTTCTCGAAGGACCGCCAAACTCTCCGAAACACAAACCGCTGTTTCACGACGGCGACAGAGGTCCCCTCGTCGATTGGCATAAGGCTACCTCCGCCAAGAATAAACCGCGGTTTACGATCTTCGGACAAAACCCGAGCCCTCCTGCGTTTGGCCGCGATCGACCATTCCTCCCCAAGCTAGGCCTCGTAGAAACCGTATGCAAGCAGATTTGGTGCAACTAAGACGTAAAAAGTGCGTTGAATACGCACCAGAATGGTGTAAGGCCCATTCGTGCGTGGCTCGTATCGCGGCGTCCGGCCGTGATCGCTTCGCACCTGCGGCGGCGCGCCGTAGAATTGTGCATAGGGGAATTGAGGATCATGGAAAAGAAAACCACGGAGTCGCGTCGGAAGGAAACGTCTCCGCAGCGCTTTTCATTGTCGCTTCCGCCACTTCAAAGCGACGCGTTGAATGCCCTCGCTGAATCTACCAGTCTTTCAAAGAATGAGCTCGTCCGCAACGCAGTCGCGCTCCTCAGTGTGGCACACCGCGCTCGCCAAAAGGGCCTCCGACTCGCACTCATTAACGACGATGACGCAGTAGTGGGACATATTGTGCAAAACATATAGGAGGGCGCATTGGACGAGGACTCTGAAGGCGGAGGGGAGGGCCGGCCGGGAAAACCTGGTCGGCCCAGCGCAATCGCAGACATTGACCCCCTGGCCGGATCGCCAGAGATTGACCGAGAAATCGATCGAGCTGCTCGCTTGGGCCGGTTTCGACGAAACGAACGATGGGAGAACTCTAGGCAAATGCTTGTTCTCTTTGCCCTCGGCTTAGTGGCTCTTGTTTTATTTACCGCCTTCGCTTGGAGTAGCTGGGTACTCCTGCCGACCGCGGCTTCGGAAAAGCGGGAAATTGCCCGGTGGGTCTTGGAAACCGAGGTGGGAGGATTTGTCGCGGGTCTTATCGGCATGTGGGTTGTGAAGTCGTTTGAGAAATAGGCGATCGCAGCTAAGCCGCGCGCGACGCGATAGACAATTGAAGTGAGGCTGGTGCCCAGGGGCGGAATCGAACCACCGACACCGTGATTTTCAGTCACGTGCTCTACCAACTGAGCTACCTGGGCGTTCCGGCGGGGCCGAAGACGAGCGCCTATAGAGGCGCTCAGCCTTCGCTGTCCAGTCCGCCCTCCGGGTTTTCCACGGCGGGCGGGCCGGCCACGCGATAGGAATCGCCGAGCCAGTTCAAGAGGTCGCGGTCGCGGCAGCCGCGGCTGCAGAACGGCGCGTGATCGGCGCCGGCGGGCTTGCCGCAGAGCGGGCAGCCCTTGCCGCTTTTAGGAAGGCTTGACGTGGACATGGCTCTGCCATGTGGTGAAGCGCGGCTCCTCCCGCAAGGCGACCGAACCGCCGACGCGCCGAGCCAGCGTTTCCATCCAGTCCGGCTGGGCCCGAAGCCGGGCGATCACGGCGGGCGCGGCGGCGAGCTCGCAGCCGCCGACCGCGCGCTCCGCCGTCCGCAGCAGGCCGCGGGCGGCAGCGCCCACCTCATCCCATTGGATCAGCTCGGGCAGCGATCGCCGTTCGCGGCGCCGCACCACCTGGAGGAAGCCGAAGCCGTTGACCGCGGTCCGCTCGAACGGTCTCGGCAGCAGGGCATCGAGCGCCTCGACGGCGCGCAGCCGCTCTTCGCGGGAGGGAAGCGTGGGCAGGTCGATGCCGATCGAGCCGCCGATGTCGAGGCGGCGGATCGCCAGCGCCGCCGCCTCCGCGCCCGCCAGTGCCAGCTCGAACGGCGGCAGGAAGCCGTCGACGTCGAACAGGGTCATGGCCGGGGTCAGGCTCATTCGAAGCTCGCCGCCGGGAAAGTCGATCGCCTCGCCCAGCGCCTCGTCGATCAGCTCGAACCAGCCGGCTTCATAGAAGAGGTCGGGGCCGAGCGGTCGAAGCGGCGGCGGCGAGCCGATCCGCTCGGCCAGGCTCGGCCCTTCCTTTTCCTCCGCTTCCGTGATCCGGCCCTTCGCGAACTTGGGATGGCCGGGTTCGGCGATGGGTTCGCGGACGATCTCCACCCGCAATTTCTGCCCCTCGGTGATCGCCGCCGGCAGCGGTTCCACCATCACCTCGCCCTGGTCGGTGGCGACGATGCCGCGCCGGCCCGGAATGGCGATCTGGAGGAGCCGGCCGGCCAGAACGGAGCCGCAGCGCATCTCCCCGGGAAGCTCGATCGCCGCTGCGATTATGTCTTCGTCCTCGACGAGGATGGCGCGGTTCTCGCCTATCCCTTCCTCGTAGAGCCACTCAGCCAAGGGGGTAGCCCGCCGACCGGAGCAGCGCGCGAGTTTCGTAGAGCGGCAGGCCCATCACCCCCGAATGGCTGCCCGAAAGCCTCCGCACCAGCGCCTCCGCCCGACCCTGTATGGCGTAACCGCCCGCCTTGCCGTGCCATTCGCCGCCGGCGAGATAGGCCTGGATCTCCTCGTCGGAAAGAGGCTTGAAGGCGACGAGGCTGGTCGACAGCCGAAGCCTTGTCCGACCCTCGCAGTCGCGCAGCACGACGGCCGAATGCACCCGGTGGCGGCGTCCCGAGAGCAGCGCCAGCGCCGCCCGCGCTTCCTCCTCGCTCTCAGCCTTGGGCAGGATTCGGCGGCCCGCCGCGACGACGGTGTCGGCGGCAAGGATGAGGCTGCCCGGCTCGGCGACCGCCGCCGCTTTCTCCGCCGCCATCCGGCAGGCGTAGCGGTCGGGCGGCTCCCCCTTGCGCGGCGTCTCGTCGATCTCGGCGGGCACGACCGCGTCGGGAACCACCCCCAGCCTGGCCAGCAGCTCGAGCCGCCGGGGGCTCGCCGAGGCGAGGAGGAGCCGCACTGGGCCGCCTCCCGTCACTTGAATCGGTAGGTGATCCGACCCTTGGTGAGGTCGTAGGGTGTGAGCTCGACCAGCACCTCGTCGCCGACGAGGACTCGGATGCGGTTCTTGCGCATCTTGCCGGCGGTATGGCCTAGAATCTCATGATCGTTCTCGAGGCGGACGCGGAACATGGCGTTGGGCAGCAGCTCGACCACCTTCCCCCGCATCTCGAGTAGCTCTTCCTTGGCCATTTACCCTCGTGGACCGGCTCGCAAAACCGCGCCGCCATAGCGACTGGGTCGCGGAAAGGGAAGCTTTGCGCGCTCGGCCTTGCTAGGGTCCGTACTCAATGCCAACCCTGTTCACCATCGGCTATGAGGGCAAGACCCAGGACGAAATGCTCGCCGAGCTCGAAGCGGCGCGCGTCGAGCTGATCATCGACGTGCGCGCCGTCGCCGCCTCACGGCGCCCGGGCTTCTCGAAGACGGCGCTGGCCAACGGGCTGAGCGAGCGCGGCATCGATTACCTCCATTTGCGCCCGCTCGGCACGCCCGCGGCCGGCCGCGAGGCGGCCCGCAAGGGTCGGATCGGGGAGATGCGGGCGATCTACGCCGCGCAGCTCGAGACGCCCGAAGCGGCGCTGGCAATGGAGCAGGCGCTGGCCGAGGCCGTCCAGCGGCCGGCCGCCTTGCTCTGCTACGAACGCGAGGCTCCCGATTGCCATCGCTCGATGCTCGCCGGGCGGATGGTCGAGCGCGTCCCCTTCGAGGTGCGCGACCTTTAAAGCCTAACGCGGCTGCCGCTCGAGGTGGAGATAGGCGGGGTCGAACTCCGCCACGCGCTGAAGCCCCTCCCAATTCTCGATCGTCACCCGGCCGGAGCGGAAGGTGAGCAATTTCTCGGTGCGCAGCTTCTTGAGCATCCGGTTG
>JAXDPG010000398.1:0-7733 GCA_034668485.1 Sphingomonadales bacterium | reverse complement strand
GAGCCGTCATGGACGGCGTGGCCGTCGAAGCTCGCCGTCTGGCTCGGATCGGTCAGCGAGTTGGCGTTGAGGATGAGGTTGCCGCCCGCCGTCACGTTGCCGTTGTCGAGCACCAGCTCGTAGGAAGGCTTCTGGCTCTGGTCGCTGGCCAGCGCCTTGTTGACCGAGATCGACTCGATGTTCTTCAGGCTCAAGGCCGCGAACTCGATATGGACGATGCCGGTGCTGCCGCTGATCACCACCGCGTCGCGGCCGCCGCCGCCGTCGACCGTGTCGCCGGTGCCCCAGCGCTGGCCCTCGAAGAAGAAGACGTCGACCCCGGCGCCGCCCTTCAGGGTGTCGAGGCCGTGGCTGGCGAAAATGAGGAACTTGCCGTCCGTCTCCGCCGAGCCGTCGAAGGTCAAATCCTCGCCCGCCCGAAGCGACTGGGCGTTGACGATCAGCTGCTGGCCGGCGGCGACGTTGCCGTCCGACGTGGTGACGTTGTAATCGTAGAAATTGTTGGCCAGGTCGCCGAACTTGGTCGTCGCCCCGCTCTGGATCGAGATCGACTCGATGTTGGCCATGTTGGCATCGGTCAGGACCACCGTCACATTGCCCTGGAGGACGATCGCATCCCGGCCCTCGCCGCCGTCGGCGAAGTCGCCGGCGCCGAACGCCGTCCCGAAATAGAAGACGTCGTTGCCGCCGCCGCCCAGCGCCGTGTCCGAGCCGCCGTCCTGCAGCAGCAAGAAGTCGTTGCCGCCGGCGCCGGTGACGACATTGTCCCCGCCATTGCCCCGGAACTGGTGGGCGATGTCGGAGATCGCGGTCAGATTCTCGACGTTGGTGCCGGCGAGGCTGTAGGTCGCCAGTGAGGTGCGGATTTCGTCCATCCCCTCGCCCGCATTCTCGGTGACCCCGTCGCCGATATCGTCGACATAATAGACATCGTTGCCGGCGCCGCCGCGCATCGTGTCGTTGACGCGCTGATGCCGGGCATGCTGGCGCTGCGCCGCCTCCGCTCCTAACACGGCATCATGGCTGCGCCGCTGGAGGGGATCAGGATCGTCGAGTTCGCCGGCATCGGCCCGGCGCCGTTCGCCGCGATGATGCTCGCCGATCATGGCGCAACCGTCATCCGGGTCGAGCGCGAGGACCGGGCGCCGGTGATCCCGCCGGAATTCGATATCCTCGGCCGCTCGCGCGCCTCCACCATCCGCCTCGACCTCAAGTCCGACAAGGGCGCCGCCCGGGTTCGCGAGCTGGCGCGGGATTCGGACGGGCTGATCGAGGGCTTCCGCCCCGGGGTGATGGAGCGGCTCGGGCTCGGGCCGGATCTGCTGCTCGAGGACAATCCCCGGCTCGTCTACGGGCGAATGACCGGCTGGGGCCAGGAGGGGCCGCTGGCGCCGCATGCCGGCCACGACATCGACTATATAGCCCTCGCCGGCGCTCTCCACACCTACGGGCGCGCCGGCGGGCCGCCGACGCCGCCGGTCAACGCGGTCGGCGATTTCGGCGGGGGCGGGATGCTGCTCGCCTTCGGGATGCTCGCCGGAATCCTCTCCGCCCGCTCCACGGGCAAAGGGACGGTGATCGACTGCGCGATGGTCGACGGCGCCGCCCTTCTTTCCGCCCTGACCTGGTCGCTGAAGGCGGCGGGGATGTGGAAGGACGAGCGCGGGGTCAACCTGCTCGACACCGGCCGGGCCTATTACGACGTCTACCAATGCGCCGACGGGAAGTGGGTGGCGGTGGGGGCGCTCGAGGGCGAGTTCTTCGCGGTCCTGAAGGAGAAGCTGGGATTGCGCTGCGGCCAGCACGATCCCGGCCTTCGCGACGAGCTTATCGACAAGTTTGGTAGCGAGAACAGGTCGTACTGGAGCGATTTGCTGCGATTCTCCGACGCCTGCGTCGCCCCGATCCTCTCCCTGGCCGAGGCGCCGCTCGATCCGCACAATGTCCATCGCTCCACTTTCCTCAACCGGGACGGGGTCACCCAGCCCGCTCCGGCCCCCCGCTTTTCCGGCAAGGACTGAACATGCTCGACACCGCCCGCCGCACCGCCTTCGCCCCCGAGCACGAGCAGTTCCGCGACAGCGTCCGCCGCTTCTTCGACCGCGAGCTGATCCCCCATTTGACCCGCTGGGAGGAAGAGGGAATCATCGACCGCGGCTTCTGGACCAAGGCCGGCGAGGCGGGCCTCTTATGCCCGACCGTCCCCGAGCAATATGGCGGCCCCGGCCTCGATTTCGGCTTCAACGCGGTGATCGACGAGGAGCTCGCTTATGCCGGCTCGACCGCCGGCATCACCCTCCACAGCGATATCGTCGCCGACTATCTAGTCGCCTACGGCTCGGAGGAGCAGAAGGCCCACTGGCTCCCCCGCATGGTCTCCGGCGAGACCGCCACCGCCATCGCCATGACCGAGCCCGGCGCCGGCTCCGACCTCCAGGGCATCCGAACGACGGCGAGACGCGACGGCAACCACTACGTCCTCAACGGCTCGAAGACCTACATCACCAACGGCCAGCATGCCGACCTCGTCATCGTCGTCGCCAAGACCGATCCCAATGCCGGCGCCAAGGGCGTCTCGCTGATCCTCGTCGAGGCCGATCGCGAGGGCTATGCCAAAGGCCGCAACCTCGACAAGATCGGCTTCCACTCGCAGGACACGTCCGAGCTCTTCTTCAACGACGTCCGGGTGCCGATCACCAACTGCCTCGGCGAGGAGGGATCGGGCTTCGCCTATCTGATGAACCAACTGCCGCAGGAGCGCCTCTCGATCGCCTGCGCCGCCCAGGCCGCCGCCCAGCGCGCCTTCGACGAGGCGGTCAAATTTACCAAGGACCGCAAGGCCTTCGGCAAGACCATATTCGACTTCCAGAACACCAAGTTCGTCCTCGCCGACCTCGCCGCCAAGCTCCAGGTCGGCTGGGCCCATCTCGACTGGGCGATTAGCCGCCACGTCGCCGGCGAGCTCACCGCCGCCGAGGCGTCGGCCGCCAAGCTCTGGCACACCGAGCTTCAATGGGAAGCCTGCGACGCCTCGCTCCAGCTCCACGGCGGCGCAGGCTACATGAACGAATATCTGATCGCCCGCCTGTGGCGCGACGCCCGGGTGACCCGCATCTTCGGCGGAACCAACGAGATCATGAAGGAAGTGGTGTCGCGGTCGATCTGAGCCGGGGCGGCTCAGGCTTCGCGATTGTCGTACAGCCGCACCTCGACGGCGCCGGCGTCGAAGCCGTCAAGCAGCCGCGCATTCACCCCCATCCTCCCGAAATCCTCGCCCAAGGTGCGCCAGTGGGTGCCGCAGCCGCAGATCGGGCAATGGTGGATTCCGATCATACGGTCGCCCCAGATGTAGGGCACCGTCTCGCCTTCCACCTTGACGGCGCCGTCGGGGTAGTAGGCGACGAGCCAGGCGAGTTTGGTGCAGAGCGAGCAGTTGCACGAGGCGACCCATTCGGGCGGTGCCGGGGCCTCGATCCCGACGGCTCCGCAGTGGCAGCTTCCGGTGACGGTCATTCCTCTGTTCCTCCCTGCCGTCTGCGTCATTCCCGCGAAGGCGGGAATCCAGTACTGGTCCGCAGGAGCGGCGGGAAGTGCCGCTCCGAACGGAGGCACCGGCAGCGCGATGACGGTCGAGAATTCCCGCGCCACCGATCCCGGAATGAGGCTGTGGCAGCTCGTCGCCGTGAGGTGGGTCCATTGCCCGCGCTGCGACGGGCCGGCCCGGGTCGGGGATCGGCGACTGGTCTGCCTGAGGTGCAGCTACGTCGAAGGCGGGCCCAAGCCGAACCATCGTCGGCTGCGCGAGGTGATGCTCGATAAAAGGCGGCCGGTCTGCGAGCGCAGGCAATGCGGCGCGCCCATCCCCAATTACGGGCCTCCCGTGCGCGCCGGGACGGCGGAAGCGCTGCTGGCGCGCGTCAAATGCCCCACCTGCGGGCATGTCGGCCGCTACCCCGCGCTGCCGATCGAGCCGCTGGACGTCGCCCGCGCCCATGCGGCGCTCCGTGCCTTCCGCCGCTCGCCCGGAGGCGCGCCCTACCTTTGGCGCTCCATCGGCGCGCACACTTTGGTGATCCACAATTTGGCCCATCTCGACGCGCTGGAGGAATGGCTCGGGGCGAAGCTGCGCGAACGGGGACCCGTCGCCGGCCTGACCATGATGGCGCGCCTGCCGCGCTGGATGAAGGCCGCTTCGGCACGGCCGGAGGTGCTGGAGGCGCTCGCCGACATTCGCGAGCAGGCGGTTCGAGAGGGGCTGTCGGAATGAGCGGACGCCTCAGGATCATCGGCAGCTATGTCAGCCCTTACGTCAGGAAGGTGCTCGCCTGCCTGGCGCTCAAGAGGCTCGACTACGAGATCGACCCGATCACGCCTTTCTACGGCAATGACGAGTTCGAGCGCCTGAGCCCGTTGCGGCGGATCCCGGTGTTGGCCGACGGCGACCTCACCTTGTGCGATTCCTCGGTGATCTGCGCTTATCTGGACGAGGCCTATCCCGGGCGGCCTTTGCTGCCCGCGGGCGCCAAAGCTCGGGCGCGGGCTCGGTGGCTCGAGGAATATGCCGACACGCGCCTCGGCGACGTTTTCATCTGGGGGCTCTTCTATCCCAAATTCGTCCACCCGATCGTCTGGGGCGAGCCCGGCGATTCGGCGCGAATCGAGAAGACCCTGGGCGAAGACCTGCCGCGCGAGCTCGACTGGCTCGAGGGCGAACTGCCGGAGCGGGGCTTCCTGTTCGGCGAAGAGATCGGTCTCGCCGACATCGCCATCGCGACCTTCTTCCGCAACAGCGCCCATATCGGAGTCGAGGTGGATCGGGGACGCTGGCCGCGCACCGCCGCCTTCGTCGAGCGCGCCCTCGCCCAACCCTGCTTCGCCGGGCTGCTCCCGTTCGAGCAGGTCCAGCTCGGCACCGATCCGGCGGGCCGCCGCCAGGCCCTCCTCGCGGCCGGCGCCCCGCTCACCGCCGAGACCCTGGCGACGCGCGAGCCGCGGCGGGGCGTGATGCGGCTCTGAGCGCCCGCTTGCCAGCGCGTACGATCGATGCGAGCTTAACCGTTCGAAGCGGCGAGGCCGCTCGACGAGGGGGGAGGCGAAGCGATGGCGAACCGGACACCGGTGCATCTGTGGATCGTCGCCGTGCTGGCGACGCTCTGGAACGCGTTCGGATGCTTCGACTATCTGATGACCCAGACGCGCAACGAGCAATATCTCGCGGGCTTCACCGACCCGCAGCGAGCCTATTTCGACAGCTTCCCGATCTGGATGGAATCGGCCTGGGCGTTCGGCGTCTGGGGCGGAATGCTGGGCTCCCTGCTGCTGCTGGCGCGAAGCCGCCACGCGGTCGCCGCCTTCGCGGTGTCGCTGGCCGGCCTCGCCGTCAGCACCGTCTATCAATATCTCCTGTCGACGCCGCTGCCGGAAATGAGGAGCGGCGCGATGGTGGCGATGAACCTCGTCATCTGGGCGGTGGCGATCGGCCTCCTCGTCTATGCGATGCGGATGCGCAAGCGGGGCGTGCTGCGTTAGGCTGGCCGAGCGGCCAGCGCCGGGACATGGCGCTCGTGCCCGTCGCCGACGCGCTCGCATTGCGGCCTAGCAACCCTCGCCATGCTGTCGTAGCGTCGACCGGCAGCGGCCGGCAGGCCCCACGGAATCGAAAGGGAATATGCGATGCCACCCGAGGGACAGAGCGGCCATATAAGGCTGACGTCGCATCCCGGCTCGCGCGGGGCGCCGCGCTTTCCGCTGCACTGGGGGGCGCCGACCGCCGCCGAGCGGGGCCCGGTCATCGCCACGGTGAACGCCCGCGCCGACCGCAACGCGATCGGCGCCCATGGCGGCTCCTATTCGATCTACCGGGCGCTGGCCATCTCCTCGGGGGCGATGGATCCCAATGCCCGGCCCGACCTCCAGGACACCTCGCCGGTCTGCGAGATCGGTCCGCACAAGCAATGGGGCGACCCCGGCAAGATCGTCTCGCTCGATCCCTGGGGGCACCGGGTCGCCCAGGATTTCGGCGAGCTGATCGCCGAGGGCATCGACATCCGGCCTTCGATCGCGATCACCAAGGCGCGGCTGACCCTGAGCGAGATCCAGGGAGCGATCGCGGCGGGGCGGGTCGACGTGGACGGCGAGATCGTCCACGAGGCGGGCGACGTCTCGGTGACCAAGATCGCCGTCGATCCGGTCTGGTGGCTGCCCGGCGTGGCCCAGCGGTTCGACGTGGCCGAGGCGAGCCTGAGGCGCTGCCTGTTCGAGCAGACCGGCGGCATGTATCCCGAGCTCGTCACCCGGCCCGACCTCAGCGTCTTCCTGCCGCCGATCGGCGGCATGACCCTCTACATCTTCGGCGACCCCGCCTCGCTCGGCGATACCGGCAAGACGCTGACCTGCCGGGTCCATGACGAATGCAACGGCTCGGACGTGTTCGGCTCCGACATCTGCACCTGCCGCCCCTATCTCACCCACGGGATCGAGGAGGCGACGCTGCAGGCGCAGGCCGGCGGCGTCGGGCTGATCGTCTACAACCGCAAGGAAGGCCGCGCGCTCGGCGAGGTCACCAAGTTCCTCGTCTACAACGCGCGCAAGCGCCAGCCCGGAGGCGACCAGGCGGCGACCTATTTCGAGCGCACCGAATGCGTCGCCGGAGTCCAGGACGCCCGCTTCCAGCAGCTCATGCCCGACATCATCCACTGGCTCGGCATCAGCCGCATCGACCGCTTCGTGTCGATGTCCAACATGAAATATGACGCGCTCGTCAGCGGCGGCATCGAGATCGGCGAGCGGGTGCCGATCCCCGACTGGCTGGTGCCCGAGGATGCCAGCGTCGAGATGGAAGCGAAGAAGGCGGCCGGCTATTTCACGCCGGAAGGCGCGCCGAGCGAAGAGTCGCTGCGCTCCGTGGTCGGGCGGGACCTGGGGAAGTTCTGACGGCATGAGGGGACCGCCGGCCGTCATTGCGAGGAGCGGAGCGACGAAGCAATCCAGCTTCCGAGGCCGTGCCGCCTGGATTGCTTCGCTTCGCCCGCAATGACGGAGCCTTCTCATCCCGACCCGGCCATTCTCGGTCTGCTCAATGCGGCGGCCGTCCGCGAGCGAGCGCATGAGATGCTCGACGTCGCGCTGGCGGGCGGGGTGGAGGGCTGGACGGTCGATCTCGGCCGGCTGGGAGCCGCCGCCGACCTGACCGCAAGCGTGACCCGCGAGGCCTATCCCGATCTCGTCATCCCCTTCCACGCCCGCTGGCGCCATTTCGCCGGAGAGGCGCGCCTGCCGGACGGGCGGCCGGCGGAGCGGGCGCGCGCGGCCTTCGACCTCGTCATCCTCTCGGTGCTGCTCGACGCCGGAGCCGGCCCGGGCTGGCGCTTCGCCGATCCGGTCAGCGGCGAGACCTTCACCCGCTCCGAAGGCCTCGCCGTCGCGAGCCAGCGGCTGTTCGAGTCCGGCGACCTGCGCGCCGACGGCGAGGCGCTGGCAGCGCTCGCGACCGCCACGCTCGCGAGCGGCTTCCAGGCCGGCCCGGACAATCCCCTCCTCGGACTTGAAGGGCGCACCGCTTTGCTCCGCCGCCTCGGCGCCCAGGTGCTGGCGCGGCCGGACCTGTTCGCGACCGCTGACGGCCCACGCCCCGGCGGGCTCTACGACGTGCTCGCCGCGCGCGCCGATAGCGGCAGGCTGCCGGCGCCGGCGATCCTCGAATTGCTGCTCGAAGCGCTCGGCCCGATCTGGGC
>JAXDPG010000397.1:0-5870 GCA_034668485.1 Sphingomonadales bacterium | reverse complement strand
GCCCCGGGCATCGGACTGTTGTCGTCGTTTCCTACCCACACTCCGACCACCAGATCCTGGGCGAAGCCGATGAACAGGGCGTCGCGGCTGTCCTGGGTCGTCCCGGTCTTGCCGAAGGCGGGAACGGCGAGCGCCGCGCCGCGGCCGGTGCCCTGGCTGACCACGGCGCCGAGCATCTCGCGAAGCTCGTCGAACGCCGGATCGCCGCTGGTCCCCGTCGCCTTCTGCCAGGCGCGCTGCCACCACGGCTTCTCCTCCTCGTCGAGCCCGCGCGGCCGGACCGGATAGGCGCCGGCGGCGACGGCGGCATAGGCCGAGGTCAGCTCGAGCAGGGTCACTCCCGACGTGCCGAGCGCGAGGCTCGGATTGTCGGCGAGCGGGCTGGCGACTCCGAGGTCGCGGGCGGCCCGGATCACGTTCTGCCGCCCGACCCGCTCCGAAAGCCGCACCGCGGCGACGTTGCTGGACAGTGCCAGCGCCTCGCGCAGGGTCAGGGTGCCGCGGTAGCGGTCGCCGTAATTCTTGGGCTGCCAGTCCCCGACCCGGAGCGGGGTGTCGGCGATCGGCGTGTCGGGAGTCATGCCGGCGCGCAAGGCGGCGAGATAGACGAACAGCTTGAAGGCCGAGCCGGGCTGGCGGCGGGCCTGGGTGGCCCGGTTGAACGGGCTCCTCGCATAGTCGCGGCCGCCGACCATGGCGACCACCCGCCCGTCCGGCCGCATCGCCACCAGGGCGATCTGGGCTCGGCCGAGGCCGGCGCGGCTCACGGTCTGCAAGGCCAGCTTCTGCAGCCGGCTCTCGAGCGTCGTCTGCACCTTCTGCTCGCCATAGCCGACATCGCCGCGGGCTCGGGCCATGGGCAGCACCCAGTCGGCGAAATAGGTACCGGTCGGCACCACCTTGGTCCGCTCGACCCGGAGGCGGGCGGGCTTCAGCCTGCGCGCCTCCGCGCGGGACACATAGCCCTGATCGATCATCGCGCCGATGACGACCCGCCCGCGCTCGCGGGCGAGCTTGTAGTTGCGGGTCGGCGCCAGGCGCGACGGCGCCTTGACCATGCCCGCCAGCATCGCCGCCTGGGGCACGCTGAGCTTCTCCGGGGGGACGCTGAAATAATGCCAGGAGGCGGCCCTCAGGCCGTAGGTGTTGTCGCCGAGATAGACGTTGGAGAGATAGCGTTCGAGTATCTCCTCCTTGGTCAGCCAGGCCTCAAGCCAGAAGGCGATCAGCACCTCCTGCGCCTTGCGGCCGGCGGTGCGCTCGGCGCTGAGGAAGGAGATTTTGGCGAGCTGCTGGGTGATCGTGCTGCCGCCCTCGCGGACCCCGCCGGCGCCGAGATTGCGCCAGGCGGCGCGGGCGATGCCGCGCAGGCTGATGCCGTAATGGTCGTGGAAGCGCCGGTCCTCGATCGCGATGAACGCCGCCGGGACGTGCTTGGGCAATTGGGCGATCTTGACCGGCTCGCGGATGTCGGCGCCGCGGCGGGCGATCGCGTCGCCCTCGACCGAGACCAGGGTCAGCGAGGGCGCGGCGATCGGCTGCAGCGACTTGGAGAGGGGCGCCGTGATCGCGAGCCAGGCGACGAGGAGCATGAACAGCGCCAGGAAGGCGAGCACCAGCCGCTTCCAGCCCCAGCGGAGCGGATTGTACCAGGCCCGGCGCGGCGGCTCCGGCGGCTGCGGCGATTGCGGGGCTCCCGGGGCCTGGTACTCGGCCGGGGTCGGTTGCCACTGGGCAGTCTGGTCCAAACGCATCCCCTTCTCTTAGCGGCAGAACGAGGCGGCGGGAATCAGGTTGCGTCCGCTTGCGACGAGCGGAGCGGAAGGGGTCCCGGCAGAGCGCCCGAAGAGGCGATTCAGTCGCGTTCCGGCGGCCGCTGGCGCGCCTCCCGGACGAGGTTCGGAATTCGCATGGGCCTCCGTCTTCCGGCCGGGGCCTCGAGCCGGTCCCTGATCATCCAGGAAAGGAGGTAGGGCCGGGCCAGCGCCTTGTCCAAGGCGTAAGGCCACCAGCCGGGCCCGAACGGGACGTAGACCCGGACCGGGACTCCGAGCCGCCTCGCGATCGCCATGGTTCGGCGCGCCGGCAGTCCGCGCAGCTGCTCGAGCTCGCAAGGCGTGCCGGCGCCGAGAAGCAAGGCGAGCGCGCGTTCGGCGAGGGCCGGGTCGTGGGTGGCGACGGCGACCGGCGCGGCGCGGCCGGCAAGCCGGGCGACGAGGGCCAGATAATGGGCCTCGACGTCGGGGTCGGTCCATTCGGGATCGGGCCATTCGCCCTTCACCACCCGGATCCGCGCCGAGCCGTCCCGGAAACGGGCGGCATCCGCCGGGCTGCGCCGCCAACGCGCCGGCAAAGCGAAGCCGGTCCCCGGAAATTCGGGAAGGAAATGCGAGACGGTCTCGAGGGTGCGGTCCGCATCCTTGTGCGCGTGGGAATCGAACATCAGCCCGAGTCCGGCGGCGGCCGCGGCCTCGGCGATGCTGCGCAGCCGGGCGGTGTCGAAGGCGAGCGGCGGCGCCTTGACGGAGAGACAGGTTTCGCCCGGCCGGCCGGCCAGCAGGCCGGCGACCGCCGCATTGGCGGCGACGATCTGGTCCGGCCGAGCGTCGGCGGACTGGAAATAGCCGATCGTCGCGGCGAGGCCGTTGCGGTCGAGCGCTCGGCAATGCCGGAACGCCGAGCGCGGACCCGGTCCGGGCAGGGCGCGCTCGACACAGCGCGGCAGCGCGTAGCGCAGCTTCCTGAGGGCGGCCCAGAGGCCAGGCATCAGACCCTCGCCGGCGCCAGCCGCCTGCGCAGCCAGGCCCACGCATCGGCGGCGAAAGCGACGGCGCCGGCGGCGTTGAACGGATAGGCGCGAACGCATAGGCAGTCATGCTGCTCGCGGGTCCAGAACCGGGCGATCCAGGGCTCCACATTCCCGAGCAGCTCATAGGCCCTCAGCTCGCGCGCGGCGGCCCAGCCGATCGTATGGAGCATCAGCAAGGAGCCCGGCGAGCAGCGCCCATATTCCTCGTCGAACCCGATCTTGAACAGCCAGTACCGGTCCAGGCATTCCAGCGCCATCTGCATGGCGACCGCCCGGCCGTCGATGCGCATGAAGGCGATCCGGAATTTGCCCTCCTCGCACGCCGAGCGGAAATAGTCGCGGAAGCAGCTTTCCTTGGCCCGGTCGACGGCGATCGCGGTCCCGGCCTCGCGCTTCCAGCTGCGCAGCTCGACCCGGACCGCCTCGTCGAACAGAGCGTCGAATTCCGCCGGCGACGGCGACCTTATCTCGAACGAAACCTCGCCAAGCTCGCTCGCCCTTCGCGCCGCCCGGCGAAAATCCGAGCGGCGGCCGGAGTTGAAGCAGGATGCCGGATCCTTCCAGCAAGCGTCGAGGGCGATGGTCGGCGTCGGGATCGCCGGCCGAACCGTCATCCAGGCCTTGCCGCGCATCGCCGCGCGCAAGGCCGGGATGAGCAGCGAGCCGGCCGGAATGCGGTCCATCTCCAAGGCGCGCCCGTCCCGGGCGATCAGCTCCGCCAGCAGACGCGCCGCTTCCGCGTCCCGGCAGAGGGCGTCATAGGGCTCGCAGACTTCGTGGGCGCCGACCGTCGTCCACCGGGCGAAACGGCCGCGCCGGCGGCTCAGCGCGAGCAGCGCGGAGACGTCGCCGCCGATTCGAACGAAAAAGACCTGGATCGCGGCCTTGGCGAGCAGAGTGCTCGAAAGCGCCGAAGCGAAGGCGTGGCTCTGGGTCGGCATCAAGGCCCGAGCCTCCAGGCCGTGCCACTGGCGGACCAGCTCCTCCTTCTCGTCGAACCGGGCGAAGGGCAGCACGCCCGGATTGGGCCGGCCGGCGAGGCGATCGGCGAAAATCGGCAGGGCGGCCGCGGCAGTGGGCAGCGCCGTCTCCATTTCGAAGGCTGTCGCCCACCCCTCAATCATGCCGCCCGCTTAACCCGTTTCGGTAAACATTTTGCGTCTTTGCCCGCGGCCCCGTCCCCGCTTAGGGTGCGGACATGGACAGCAAAATCTCCCCGCCCGAGGCGCTGGCGCGGACGAGCCATTGCTCGGCCGCCGATTACGAGGCGATGTACCGCCGCTCGCTCGACGATCCCGACGGCTTCTGGGCCGATCAGGCGCGCCGGATCGACTGGGTGCGACGGCCGACGCAGATCGCGAACTGGTCGTTCGATCCGGTCGACATCAAATGGTATGAGGACGGCATCCTCAACCTCTGCCACAATTGCGTCGACCGGCACCTCGCCGCGAGCGCCGACCGGGCGGCGATCCTGTTCGAAGGCGACGAGCCGGGCACCGGCCGAAGCCTGACCTACGGCGAGCTCCATCGCGAGGTCGTCCGGATGGCGAACGCCCTCAAGGCCCTCGGCGCGCGCAAGGGCGACCGGGTCACGCTCTACATGCCGATGATCCCGGAGGCGGCGGTGGCGATGCTCGCCTGCGCGCGGATCGGCGCGGTGCACAGCGTCGTCTTCGGCGGCTTCTCGCCGGAGGCGCTGCACGGCCGTATCGAGGATTGCGCCAGCCGGTTCGTCGTCACCGCCGACGGCGGCCTGCGCGGGGGCAAGCTGGTCCCGCTCAAGGCCAATGTCGACGCCGCTTTGGCCAAGGGCGCCGAGGTCGACGCGGTGCTGGTCGTCCGCCACCTCGGCAATCCCATCGACTGGACCGACGGCCGCGACCATTGGCTGCACGACCTGGCCGAACTGGTGCCGGACCAATGCCCGTGCGAGCCGATGAACGCCGAGGATCCGCTGTTCATCCTCTACACCTCGGGTTCGACCGGAAAGCCGAAGGGCGTCCTCCACACCATTGGCGGCTATGCGGTGTGGACGGCGGCGACCTTCCATTATGTGTTCGACTACAAGCCGGGCGAGATCTTCTGGTGCACGGCCGATGTCGGCTGGGTGACCGGGCACAGCTACGTCGTCTACGGGCCTCTGGCCAACGGGGCGACCACCTTGATGTTCGAAGGCGTCCCCAATCATCCCGATTTCAGCCGCTTCTGGGACGTCGTCGAGCGCCTCAAGGTCGACATCTTCTACACCGCCCCGACCGCCATCCGGGCGCTGATGCGCGAAGGTGCGGGACCGGTCGGGAAGCACGACCGTTCGTCGATCCGGCTGCTCGGGACGGTCGGCGAGCCGATCAACCCCGAAGCCTGGCGCTGGTATTACGAGGTCGTCGGCGAAAGCCGCTGCCCCGTCGTCGACACCTGGTGGCAGACCGAGACGGGCGGAGTCATGATCACCACCCTGCCCGGCGCCCACGACATGAAGCCGGGCAGCGCCGGCCGGCCCTTCTTCGGAGTCGAGCCGCAGCTGGTCGGCCCGGACGGCGAATTGCTGGAGGGCGAAGCGTCGGGCAATCTCTGCATCGCCCGCTCCTGGCCCGGCCAGATGCGCACCGTCTACGGCGACCATGAGCGATTCGTGCAGACCTATTTCAGCGCCTATCCCGGCCGTTATTTCACCGGCGACGGCTGCCGCCGCGACGAGGACGGCTATTATTGGATCACCGGCCGCGTCGACGACGTCCTCAACATCTCGGGCCACCGCCTCGGCACCGCGGAGATCGAGAGTGCCTTGGTCTCGCACCCGACCGTCGCCGAGGCCGCGGTGGTCGGCTACCCGCACGACATCAAGGGCCAGGGGATCTACTGCTACGTCACCCTGATGGAAGGCGAGGCCGAGACTCCCGAGCTCGAGCGGGCGCTGCGCCAGCACGTCCGCACCGAGATCAGCCCGATTGCGAGCCCCGACATCCTCCACTTCACCCCGGCGCTCCCCAAGACGCGCTCCGGCAAGATCATGCGCCGTATCCTGAGGAAGATCGCCGAGAACGACTTCGGCAGCCTGGGC
>JAXDPG010000396.1:0-5569 GCA_034668485.1 Sphingomonadales bacterium | reverse complement strand
GGGCGGCACTTCGACCTGGTACAACCCCGTCGTCACCTACGCCTACACGGCCGGCGGCCGCGATCTGACCGGCCGGCGCCTGCGCTTCGGCAATTACCGAAGCGCCGCCCGCAAGAAGGCGGAAGCGGCGCTCGGCCCCTATCCGGTCGGCGCCACCCCCGCGGTGCGCTACAATCCCGAGAGGCCCGAGGAATGCGTGCTCGAATCGACCAAGCCCGGGCCGCTCTACGTCGTCATGGCGCTGTTCGGCTTCCTGTTCATCGCCGTCGGCCTGTTCTGGAGCGCGATGGCGGGGTGACGATCCTCCCTACGCCAAAGCCGCGTTGCCGGCCTCCCTGTTGGTCCGGATCGTCTCTGCGATATGGCCGATGTCCCAGCTGAGCTTATGGTCGAGAAAGACTCCGACGCCGGCCGCCCTCACGAGGTTGAAGAAATGCACGTCCTCGCCGCAGAGGACCTCTCCGGCGGCGTTGATCCTGGTCACGAACGGTATCTGGTCCCCGAGCCGTTCGAACACGTGCGTGTGGATGAGGCAGAAGCCGAGCCCGAGGGCGGCGACTTCCTCCACCAGGCCGGCGTCGGCCTTCGCTTCCGTGGTCGGCAGCTTATTGTTGCTGCCGTCCACCGCCGCGGGAAGGGCGCCGTTTCGAGAGACGTAGTTGCACCCGACCACGGGCCTTTCGTGCGCGAGCAGCCTGAGAAGGGCGTCCGGCGGGAAAGTGTGATCGGAATCGGCGAAAAGAACGTAATCGGCGCCCCATTTCCGCGCCGTCAGGGCCAGCCGTACCCGCTTCAATTCGATCGAGCCGTCTTCCTCGAAAAAGGCCCTGATCTGCGGCCTCACGAGCGACAGATGGTCGCGAACCATTGCCTGCGCCGTCTCGGCCATCAGGTTCGCCAGGCACTGCGCGAACAGGGCTTTGACCGGCCCATGATGGGGGACCAGAACGGATATTTTCATGTCCGCCAGGCTAGCAGCGAACCCCCCGCCCGAACAGCGAGGCAGAAGGGGGCGCTCAGCTCCGAGGGCCGGCTGGCTTCAGATCGGTGAGCGAAAGGCGCTCGAACCGCGCGGCCCAGGGCGAATCGGGCTGCAGCTCGGTCTCGAGATAGGCGGGCTTGAGCACTTCCGGCGGCCGCTCGCCAGTGCCCTGGGAAGGGGCGAGCGCCTCGATGTCGAACGCTTCGGCGAAGCGAAGGCCGACCTGCCCCTCCTTCGACCAGCGCACCTCGGCGACGGCGAAATTGCCGCCGCCGAGGTCGAGCTCGACCTCCGCGCCGGCGCAAAGGTCGCGACCGCTCTCGACTCGCGCTCCGCCCTCGGAGATGTTGCGCAGGCGCACCGGGATCGAAATGCCGCTCCAGTAGAGGGTGCCGCCGCGAAGCAGGGTCTGGCGGTGCTCGCGGTCGACCGCGACATGAACCGGGCTGCCGCCCGCCGTTTCCGCCTGCGGTGCCTCATATTGGAAGACGGGGCCGCGGCCGCCGGTTTCCCAGAAAATCGTCTCGTTGACGAATTCGAGGCCGATGCGGCCCTCGCGGACCCAGCGGACGACGCAGCGGGTGCGGTTGGAATCGCCGCTGATCTCGATGTCGAGCTTCTCGCCGATCCGCGGCTCGATGTCGGCGACGATCATCGCGCCGCGCGACGAGACGTTGACGACGTCGACCTCGGAGCGGCGGCGCCGGAAGATGATCGTCGAGCGCTCGACGGCGCCATAATGGCGATCCTCCAGCCGCTGGTCGGTGACTCGCGCTTCCTCGCGCTTGATCGCGATGTTGGTGAGGCCCGTCGGGGCGGGCGCCTCGCGCTTGGCCTTCCCCTTGCGCGCCACGAGCGATGCGGGTCGCGGCTCGCCGGAAAGGATCGTTGAACGGAGCTCGTGCATTGCACCCCCAGGAATCGGCTGTTTCGCCGCCCTCATGGCACAGAAATGCTTACCGAATTGCTAGCCGAACCCGTTGAGGATGCTTGCTTATGGCCGCGCCGCAGCTGAGCCTGTTCGGAGCCGCGCCCGCGCCGCCGGAGGGTCTCGTCTATGCGCCCGGCTTCATCGGGGCGGAGGAGGAGGGCGATTTGGCGGGGCGGATCGCGGACCTGCCGTTCAGGCCGTTCGAGTTTCACGGCTTCACCGGCAATCGCCGCACCGTCTCCTTCGGGCTTCATTATGCGTTCGACGGCAGCGGCCTGCGGGAAGCCGAGCCTATCCCCTTCTGGCTGCAGCCCCTCCGCGCCCGAGCCGCCGCCTGGGCGGGGTGCGAGCCGGAGGCGTTCGTCCATGCTTTGGTGATCGAATATGCGCCCGGCGCCGGCATCGGCTGGCATCGCGACCGCCCGGTCTTCGGCGACGTCGTCGGCCTCTCGCTGCTCGCCCCGGCGCCCCTGCGCTTCCGCCGCAAGGCGGGCTCGAAATGGCAGCGCTTCACCCTGACGGCGGAGCCCCGCTCGGCCTATTTGCTGCGGGGCGAGGCAAGGCATGAGTGGGAGCACAGCATCCCGCAGCTGGAGACGCTGCGCTATTCGGTGACTCTGAGGACTCTGGCGGCGTGAAGTTCGCTGCGTCATCCCGGTGAAAGTCGGGAGGAGGTTACGAATAGAAGATATGCAGCCCGATCTGGGTCTGCTTGGTGAGGCGCTTGCCCCAGCTCGGAGAGACGTAGGAGGCGTGGTACCAGAGCACACCTGCGGGCAGCGAGCCGGCCAGCTTCTGCTGGGCGATGCTGGCGATGGCGACCGCCTTCTTCCAGGCTTCGGAATCGCGGTTGGCGTGCGGGAACTTGCCGCGGCGGATGAAGGAGAATTGCGCCTTCTGGGTGATGACCGAGCAGAGATCGGCCGGGTAGCGGCCCGAGGCGGCGCGGTTCATGACCACTTCGGCGACCGCGAGCTGACCCTCCAGCGGTTCGCTGCGCGCTTCGAAATAAACCGCATTGGCGAGGCAATCCTGCTCCCGGCCGCTGGTCTGGGTGCCGGCAAAAGCGAGCACGAGGTCGGCGAGCGTGCCGACCGGCGGCGGCGCCAGCGCCACCGGCGCCTCCGCCTTCGGGGTCACCAGAGCGGTGACGCTGGTCCACATCCTGGAGAAGAGATTCGGGTCCGACATCATCGAAGCCACGGGCTTCGCCTCGGTGGCCGGGGCCGCGGCGACGACGGTTTCGCCGGCGCTGGCGGGGTCGGAGTAGCTGGCCCCGGCGACAAGCGCAAAGGCAGCCGCGGCGAAGCCCGCGGCGCGAACGATCCGGTTCATTCAATCTCTTTTATATGCGGCCGGCTGATCCCCCGGATGCGAGAACCGCACCCCTGATCGCCCCCCGTCTCGAGCTCCCGCCGGCCTTGCAAAAGGCTCGCGGCGGACCCGCTCTCGCTACTAAGCTGAGCGGCAGATGGTCGAAGCCGCCCGGCTAATCAACCCGTCGCGCCGGCCTAAGCGATGAACCGTGTGACTCGGGGGACACACCGAAAAAAAATCCACTTTCTTTGGGAACCTTTGAAAAAAGCACCTTTTTTCAAAGCTCTGGAGTGGACTTTTCGGCTGCGCCCGGATGGACCGGGGCCGGCGCGTCGCCCGCGACCACCTTGACGAACGCGCTTTCCACCCAGCCCGAGCGGCACGGGCCGTCATAGTCGCGGCGCCTCGTCACCGGCTCGCCAACGCCGCAGCGTTCGGCCAGGGTGCCGCCTTCGTCGTAGACGATCCCGAACCATTTCTGGTCGAGGCTTCGGGTGCAGATGAAGAAGCGGGCCTGGGCCGGCACCCGGCCGTTCTCCCGGGCGTCGTCGAACGGCGCCCACAGCACCGGGAGCGATTCGCCGGACTTGAGGTTGCGCGTCGTCCCGGCGGCGCTGCACGCCCGGAAGTTGGGGCCGAGCTCGCCGATCCGGACCGCCCGGGCGGCGGCGGTGACGGTATCGGCGTCGGCACTGTCATTCTGCTCCGCGGCCCGGTTGGCGACCGGCGCCGGCCCGCCGCAGGAAGCCAGAGCGAGGCCGAGAAGGAGGAGGAGGTAGCGCATGGCGCTCCTTGTGGCGCGGCGCGCGGGAAAAATCTACGCTGGCGCGAAAGGAGGCGGCGATGGCCCGATGGCTGATGAAATCCGAGCCCGGCACCTACAGCTGGAGCGAGCTGGAGCGCGACGGCGGCACCGAATGGGACGGAGTCCGCAACCCCGCCGCCCGCCTCCACCTGCGCGCGATGAAGCCCGGCGACGAGGCCTTCTTCTACCATAGCGGCGACGAGCGGGCGGTGGTCGGGATCATGCGCATCGCGCGCGAAGGGCAGCCCGACCCCGGGGATCCCAACTGGGTCTCGGTCCGCGTCGAGCCCGTCCGGCCGCTGGCCCCGGTCGCCCTCAAGGCGATCAAGGCCGACCCTCGCCTCGCCGGGATGGAGCTGATCCGCCAGTCGCGCCTTTCCGTCTCGCCGGTGCGCGACGAGGAATGGGCGGCGATCCTCAAGCTGGCGGAGGGCGGACGATGAGCCTTGCCCTGCTGCTCGCCGCCTGGCTGGCCCCCGCTCCGGCGGCCGCCGGGACTGCGAGCGTCTTCGTCGGCCGCCTCTATGCCGCCTATCGCGACGAGAATTACAGCCCGTTGCGCCACCCGGGGCGAGTCTTCGACCGGCCCTTCGCCGCCGCCCTCGCCGAGGATAAGCGCCTTTACCGCGGCGAGGTCGGCTTCATCGACGCCGACCCGCTATGCCAGTGCCAGGACCCGGCCGGGATGAAGGCGGAGCTCGGCGACGCCCGGCTCGTCTCGCCGCGCCGGGCGGAGGTGCCGGTGCGCCTGCGCTTCGGCGCCGCGGACGTGCGCGACCTGAAGCTGAAGCTCTCTCGCACCTCCGCCGGCTGGCGGATCGCCGACATCGCGACGCCCGACGAGCCGAGCTTCCTCCACGACCTCGCGGCGTCCAACCGGAGCAAGCGCTCGGGCGGAGCGCGCTAGTCTCGCGCGGCCTTGCGGAACAAGGCGGCCGAGACCAGCCACAGGCCGGCAAGGGCGGTGCCGGCCGCCGCGCCGCTCGGATCGTCGGAGAAGCCGCCGAGCGCGACCCCCACCTGCACCGCCGCCGCCGCCGCCATCGCCAGCGCCGTTCCCGCCGGCCGCAGGCGCGCCATCCCCGCCCCGGCCAGCGCCGTCGCGATCGCTCCGTAGAAATAGAGATTGTAGGGATTGTCCTCCGGCCCGATCATCCCGACCGCGCCGTTGGCCCAGACGATGACGAATGCCGCGGCGAGCGCGAAGCCGGTCGCGGCGCGCGAGGCCCGGCTGCGCGTTCCCCGGACCGTCAGCTCGGCGACAAGGCCCACGGTTGCGAACAGGATCGCGGCGAAGACGAAATCGGAAGGGGTCCATTTGACTTCATCGGTGAAGCGCATCGCCGCCAGCGGCGCGAGCAGAAGCAGCCCGGCAAGGCCCCAGAGCGCCATCCGGACGACATTGCCTCGTCCCGCCTGTCCCGCCATCTCCGCCATGCCTTGTCTCCGTTCCTGTGAGCCCATCGGACTTGCAGCTGTGCGCCGCGGCCTTGCAGGCGCGATGGGTCCCGGAAAGGAGAAATCGTGCAGGGCG
>JAXDPG010000395.1:0-7244 GCA_034668485.1 Sphingomonadales bacterium | reverse complement strand
ACCCTCACCTCCCAAGCCTTCGGCTTGGGCCCCTCCTCTCCCGCGAAGCGGGAGAGGGGTTGTGAGATGCTAGCCCCCCACCCGCTTGAGCCGGTCGAGAAGCCGCTCCCGCGCCGCGAGCACCTCGGCCTGGCGCTCGATGAGGACGTCGCGGGCGAGGAAATGGCCGGTGATGCGCAGGCCGGCGAGGATGTCCGGCCAATCGGCCGCCCCGGATCCGAGCAGCAAAGGCGGCAGCGGGAACAGCTGGTCGCGATACGCCTCGGCCGCCGCGGCGCTGACCGCCCGGCCGCTCTTCGGGCTGACGAAGGCGAGGCCCTCGGTCGCTCCGGTCGCCGCGCATTCGGACAGGTCGAGGCCGAAGCCCAGCTCGGCGAGGACGAGCAGCTCGTAGCGGACCAGCGACGGCGCCCAGCTGCGCGCGCTCGGCGACGCCGCGACCGCCGCGAGCAATCCGTCCAGAGCCTCGTAGAGGCGCGGATAGGGCTGGCTCTCCGGCAGCGTGGTGGCGGCGAGGGCCGTCGACCATTCGATCACCGCGGCGGGCAGGGCTTCGCCGAGCAGCGGCGCCCGGCTGGCGACCAGCTCGACGCGCAATTGCGCGAGCTGGTCGTCGGTGCGGGCGCGATATTCGGCGTGGACGAGATTGCCGGCCAGCAGGATCGGGCGCAGGCGGCGCGACTTGCCGCCGCGAACGTAGCCGGCCCGGAGGCCGTCGGCGGGGGTGAGCGCGCGGACGACCGCGCCATGTTCGCCATGCGGCCGGACCGCGCAGACGATCGCCTGGGTGAGGAGGTGCATCGCCTCCCGGGGTTACATCACAGCGAGCGCTCGTAAAGGGCGTTCGACCAGGCCTGCTGCGCCATGCGCCGGGCGCGGCGCCAGGGCTGGGCCGGCAGCGGCTCGCCCTGGGTGTGACGCGGCCGCGCCTCGAGGTCGGTGAAATAGGCGGTCGGCAGGGTGTCGCCATGCGCGGCGAGGAAGGCGCAGAGCCGCTCGAAGCGGCGGCACAATATCCGGTTGGCACGGCGGCCGTCGCGGCTCGCCAGCTCGAAGCTGTGGCTGACCAGGGTCACCACCGGATGGCGCTGGCGAAGCGCGTGGCGGAAGGCCGCCTCGATCTCCTCGGCCGAGACGGCGCAGAGCTGGAGGTGGCGCAGGCGGCCCGCAATGTCGCCGATCTGGGTCACCGGCACCTCGATCAGGCCGCCGAGGTCCGCCGGTCCGATCAGGTCCGGCTCGAGCGGAAGCGCGCTCGGATCGGGATGGTAGCTGCCATTGTGGCTGCTGTCGAAGCGCAGCCCCGCCTCGACGAGGGCGGCGAGGGTTCGAACGTCGGCGGCATAGCCGCCGGACCGGAAGGCGATCGGATCGGGCGCCCCAGCTTCGACCAGCAGGTCCCGCGCCGTTTCTATGAGGTCGAGCTGGTCCTCGGCGTCGAAGCAGGTCAGCTCGAAACGGGCACCCTCGGCGACTCCTTCGGCGACGCTCTGCCAGACCGGGTGGAGGTGCAGCTGGACCTCCTGTCCGGCGGCGAGGATCGGCTCGACCATGCGGCGGATCGGCTCGAGGCCGTAGACCAAGGCCGGCATCGGATCGACGAAGAAGCAGGCCTTGAGGCCGTGTTCGCGCAGCTTCTCGAGCTGCCAGGGAACGCCCACCCCGGCGGGGTCGAAGGCGGCGGCGAGATTCTGCTGCCAGCTTTCGCCGCGCGCGTGCGGCGCCCAATTGAGCTCGGTGTCGACGGTGAGGAGGACCTGGGTCATCGGGGCGGGTTTAGCCGGGTGACGGTGAAAATATGGTGAGCGCTGTTTGCCTCCCTATCTTCGATGGGGAGGCAAGTTACCCCCCCGGGTGGAAATAATCGTAGATGCCACGCGCCATCGCCTTCGAGATTCCGGGCGCCTTCTCCAGATCTTCAAGCGCTGCGCCCCTGACCGCCCTGGACGTGCCGAAATGCATCAGCAAGGCGCGCTTGCGGCTCGGGCCGATGCCGGGAACGTCGTCGAGCGGGCTGGCGGTCATGCTCCTCGCGCGCTTCTGGCGGTGGGCGCCGATGGCGAAGCGGTGGGCCTCGTCGCGGAGCCGCTGCAGGTAGAAGAGCACGGCGGAATTGACCGGCAGGGTGATCTCGCGCCCGGCCGGCATGTGCATCACCTCGCGCCCGGCATTGCGGTCCGGGCCCTTGGAGATGGCGACCACCGGAACGTCGTGGATGCCGGCGCATTCGAGGGTCTCGGTGACGGCGCTCAACTGGCCCTTGCCGCCGTCGATCAGAAGCAGGTCCGGCCATTCGCCGCGGCTTCGGTCCGGATCCTCCTTCTCGAGCCGGGCGAAGCGGCGGCCGAGCACCTCGCGCATCATCGCGAAATCGTCGCCGGGGACGGTCTCCGGGCGATTGATGTTGAACTTCCTGTAGGCGTTCTTGCGGAAGCCCTCCGGTCCGGCGACGATCATCGCACCGACCGCGTTGGTGCCCATGACGTGGCTGTTGTCGTAGACCTCGATCCGCTCCGGCGGCTCGGACAGCTCGAACAGCTCCGTCAGCGCCCGCATCGTCTTCGCCTGGGTGCTGGTCTCGGCGAGGTGGCGGTCGAGCTCCTCCTCGGCATTGCGGGCGGCCTGGCGGATCATCCGGACCTGGTCGCCGCGCTTGGGCACCCGGATCGTCACCTTCCGGTCCGAGCGCTCGGACAGCGCCTCGCAGAGCAGCTCCGCCTCCGGCACGTCGCGATCGAGCAGAATTGTCCTGGGCGGCGGCACCTCCTCGTAAAATTGCATCAGGAAGCTCGCCAGAACCTCCGCCTCGGGCACGTCGTCGGTATGGGCGGGGAAGAAGCTCCTCGCCCCCCAATTGTTGCCGCCGCGGATGAAGAAGGCCTGGACGCACATCGTCCCGCCCTTGCAGGCGAGGGCGAAGATGTCGGCGTCGCCCAGCCCCTCGGCGGCGATGGTCTGGGTGCCCTGGATGAAGGTCAGCGAGCGCAGCCGGTCGCGGAAGACGGCGGCGAGCTCGAAGTCCATCGCCTCGGCCGCCTCCTGCATCGCGCCGGCGAGCTTCTGCTGGACCTGGCTCGACTTGCCGCCGAGGAAGTCCTTCGCGTCCTGGACGAGCTCGGCATAAGCCTCGGGCGTGACCCGGCCGACGCAGGGGGCCGAGCAGCGGCGGATCTGATAGAGCAGGCAGGGCCGCTTGCGGGTGGCGAGGAAGCTGTCGGTGCAGCTCCTCAGCAGGAACAGCTTCTGGAGCGCGTTCAAGGTACGGGTGACCGATCCGGCGCTGGCGAACGGCCCGTAATATTGGCCCTTGTGGCGGCGGGCGCCGCGATGCTTGCGGATCTGCGGGAAGGGATGGTCCTCGCGCAGCAGGATGAACGGGAAGCTTTTGTCGTCCCTCAGAAGCACGTTGTAGGGCGGGCGGTAGCGCTTGATCAGCTGCGCCTCGAGCAGCAGCGCCTCCGCCTCGGTGTTGGTGGTGACGATCTGCATCGAGCGGGTCTGCGACACCATCCGCTGCAGCCGCTTCGTCAGCCGCGCCACCTGGGTATATTGGGTCACCCGGTTCTTCAGCATCCGCGCCTTGCCGACGTAGAGCACGTCGCCTTTGGCATCCAGCATCCGGTAGACTCCGGGGCGGACCGGCAGCTGCTTCACCGTCTTTCGGATCGCGGCGACTCCGGCCTCCAGGTCCGGCAGATCGCTGCCGCGAACGGTGTAAGCGGATTTCTCCTCGTTGAAGCGGTCGGGGGGCGGCTGGGTCACGCAACCGATCTAGATGTCGCGGCGGGTCATGTTAAGGTGAGCCATGCCGACGCCGGATGATTTCCGCCGCATCGCCCTCTCCTTCCCCGAGGCCGAGGAGGGAAGCCATATGGGCCATGCCGATTTCCGGGTCGGCGGGAAGATCTTCGCGACTTTGGGCGCGCCGGACGGCGCCTGGGGCATGGCCGCCCTGATGCCCGAGCAGCAGGAGGATTTCATGACTCTCGCGCCCGGGGCGTTCGAGCCGGCGGCGGGGGCCTGGGGGCGAGGCGGAAGCACGTTGGTGCGGCTCGACTCGGTGCCGGAGGATTTGCTGGAGGCCGCGCTGGCGGCGGCCTGGCGCAAACGCGCGCCGAAAGGGATGGGCTAAGCCGTCACCCTGAACTTGTTTCAGGGTCCAGTTCTCCACCCGCGAGGCGGCTCGGCGCTGGATGCTGAAACAAGTTCAGCATGACGGGGATGGCGTCCCTCCCGTGCTCAGCGCGTCCCGAGCCCCGCGATGGTCCGATCGACCAGTGGCTTGTCGGCGCCGGCGTCGAGCTTGGCCCGGATCAGGGTTTCGGCGGCCGCCGCGGCGGCTCGGGCGGTCCTGGCGCGGACCTCGTCGAGGGCGGCGCGTTCGGCGGCCGCGATCTTGTCCTCGGCCATCCGGCCGCGGCGCTCGACCAGAGCCGAGGCGTCGCTCTCGGCCTGGCGGACGATTCCTTCCGCCTCGGTGCGGGCGCGCTCCAGCATGGTCGCGGCCTCGGCGTCGGCCTGGGCGGCCCTGGCCTCATATTCCGCCCGGATCCCCTCGGCCTCGGCGCGCAGCTGCGCGGCTTCGTCGAGCTGGGCGCGGATCGCGGCGATCTTCGAATCGAGCGCTCGCCCGATCAGCGCCGGCACCCTTTTCCAGATGAGGATGGCGAGCACCACCACCATCGCCAGCGCGATCCATTGCGGAGCGTCGAGGCCGAGCGCGGTCGGCTCCGGATGATGCTCCGGCGCTCCGACATGCTCGACTCCGGTCGCCGCGGCGCCGTCGCCCGGCGCCGCCCTGACATGGACGTCCTGACTATTCTCAGCCATGGGCCATCGCCGTCCTGACGGCCCGCGCCGCCTCGTCGCCGCCGACCGTCACTCCGGCCAGACGTTCCACCATCTCGCGGGCGGCCTCGGCGGCGACGCCTTCGATCTCGGTCAAAGCGGCGTCGGCGGCGGTGCGGATGCGCGCCTCGGCGGCCTCCACCTTCGCGCCGATCTCCTCGCCGGCGGCGCGGACCCGCGCCTCGGTCGCCTTGGCGCTCTCCGCCTTGGCGGCCTGGGCGACCTTCAGCGCCTCGGCGCGGCTCTCGTCCATGCGGGCGCGGTAGGCGGCCTCGGTCTCCTCGGCGGCCGAGCGCGCGGCCTGCGCCGCGGCGAGATCGCCGGCGACTCGCGCGTCGCGGGCTTCGACCGTCGACTGGATCCTGGGCAGCATCGCCCGGCCGATCCCGAAATAGAGGAGGGCGAGCACCAGCAGCAGCCAGAAGAACTGCGAGTAAGCGGCGTCGGCCAGCTGATTGATCTGGGGCATGGCGTTTTAGTGACAGTCACCAGTGACTGTCACTTCTCCTTCTCAGCGGGCGTAGAGGATGATCATCGCCACGGCGAAGGCGATGAGGCCGAGCAGCTCGGCGGCGGCGAAGCCGATGAACAGGCGGCCCTGCTGGCTGTCGGCCGCGGCCGGGTTGCGGATCGCGCTCTCGAGGAACGAGCCGAAGACGTTGCCGACGCCGATCGCGGCGGCGCCGACGCCGACCGCGGCGAGGCCCGCGCCGATAACCTGGGCAGATGCGAGGTCCATGAATATTCTCCTTGGGAAAAGCGGTTTGGACTAGTGAAGGTTGACCGCGTCGTTGATGTAGAGCGACGTCAGCAGGGCGAAGACATAGGCCTGGATCGCGCAGACCAGGATCTCGAGCGCCATCACTCCGACGATGAAGACGAAGGAGAGCAGGCTGATCAGCGGCCCGACGCCGCCGGCGTTGATGCCCTGGACGACGAAGCTTCCGAACACCTCGACGAGGATGTGGCCGGCGATCATCGCCACGAACAGCCGAAGCGCGAGGCTGAACGGGCGCACCATGAACGAGACGAACTCGATCGGCACGATCAGCAGCTTGAGGATGAAGGGCGTGCCGTGCGGCACGAACAAAGAGAAGAAACGGAGGCCGTGCCGCCAGAAGCCGGTGACGAGGACGATCCCGAAGCTGATCATCGCCATGATGCCGGTGACCGTGAACTGGCTGGTGACCGTGAACGGCTGCGCTCCGACGAGGGCGAGCGGCATCATTCCGAGCAGGTTGGCGAACAGGATGAACATGAAGATGGTGAACACCCAGGGGATGTATTTGCGCCCCTCGGGACCGACGTTGGCGGTCAGCATCGAATCGACGAAGCCGGTCACGCCCTCGACCATCGCCTGCCAGCGGCCGGGCACCAGCTCGCGCTTCATCCCGCCGAGCATGAACAGCCAGATCAGGGCGAGGACGACCAGCATCCACAAGGCGCTGTTGGTGAAGACGAAGGGGTTCCCGTCCAGATGGCCCGCCAGCGGGCTGATCTGGAACTGGTGCATCGGGTCGATCTTGGTCTCGGCCGCCACTTTTTACGTCCCTCGGCCCGTCATTGCGGGCTCTGCTTCGAAATCTTCCAAACTTCCCACATGGCGGCGCCGAACCCGAGGAACAGCATCGCCACCCAGATACCGTGCGTTCCCGCCAGCCGGTCGATCACCCAGCCGATCAGGGCGCTGCCCAGCGGATAGCTGACCAGCACCGAGAGGATGCGCATCCCCTGGGCCTGGCCGGTCTGCGGAGCGCGCTCCCTGGACCGGCTCCTGGCCGCCTCCGCCGCCTGCGCGTCCCTCAATCGCTCATCGAGCGAGTCGAGCCGCGCGTCCTGGGGAAGCTTCGGGTCCTGCCGGGGCTCGTCTTCCGCCATGTCTTCTTCCATGGACGACCGCTGGAAAAAGCGGCGCGTATGAGGGTAGCAGGACATGCCGGCGAACGATCCCGCCGAGGCGCCGCCCCTTTAGGAAAGGGGGTGGGTCAAGTCAACACGTTGCTGCGGTGCGGCATTCTTCTGACTGACCCGCTTCGTGAGGGGCCCCGGCCTTCACGCGCTAGCGCGCTTTCCCTGTCGGCGATCGCGTCGATATCAATTTGCGCCACTCCTCGGCGGCGGTTCGCTCGATCCTTTCCCTTTCGCCGGAGGGTCCGGTCGTCCTCTGCACCACGACCCAGCCGTCCATCGCGGCGCCGAGCACGATCGTAAAGGTCTCGTCGCGGGCATCGTAGCGCGGGAAATCAGGCAGGGACGCCCGCAGGACGCGCTTGCCGCCGATCCGGGTGCGGCCGATGGCGTAGAGCAAGGGCTGCTTTTGCCACGCCTCGCCAATATGCTGCGGGGCGGAGTCGCGCATCGCATATTGCAGGTCGCCTTGCTTCAGCTCGCGCCGG
>JAXDPG010000394.1:0-3420 GCA_034668485.1 Sphingomonadales bacterium | reverse complement strand
CCGGCGACGCTCGACGCGCTGGCCGCGCTGAAGGCCGCCGGGCGGATCGCGCCCGACGCCGCCGACGGCCTCGCCGAGGCCTACCGGCTGCTCCGGACGGTCGAGCACCGGCTGCAGATGGTCGACGACCGGCAGACCCACGTCTTGCCGGCCGACCCGGAGGCGCTCGCCAATGTCGCCCGGCTCCACGGCCTGCCGTCCGCCGAGGCCCTGCTCGGCCTGATCGAGCAGCCGGTCAGCCGCTGCGGCGCGCTCTATGACGGCCTCGCCGGCCAAAGCGAACAGCGCGTGCCGATCAACCCGGAGCGGCTGGAAGGGCACCTCGCCGCCGCCGGCTTCGACGATCCGGTCTCCGCCCGGCTTCGAATCGAGGGCTGGCGCGGCGGCAAGGCGCGTTCGCTGCGCACCGCCGCCGCCGGCGAGGCGTTCGAGGCGATGCTGCCGGTGCTGATCGACGCCTTCGGCAAGGCGCCCGACCCGATGCGGGCGATGAACCGCTTCGACGACGTCGTCACCCGGCTGCCGACGGGCGTCAATTTCTACCGCCTGCTCGGAGCTCGGCCCGGGCTTACCGGGCATCTCGGCACCATCCTCAGCCACGCGCCCGCGCTCGCCGAGCAGCTTGGGCGCCGGCCGCAATTGCTCGACGGGCTGATCGACGCCAGCGCCTTCGCGCCGGCGGCGAGCGTCGAGGAATTGGTCCGCGACTTCTCGCGCTCCGAGCGCGCTGGCGAGGACTACCAACTCGTCCTCGACCGGGTACGGCGCCGGGTCAACGAGCGCCGCTTCGCGCTCGGAGTCCAGCTGATCGTCGCCCATTCCGACCCGATCGAGGCGGCCGAAGGCTATTCGCGGGTCGCGGAGGCCGCGATCAACGTCCTCGCCGGCGCCGCGGTCGCCGAGTTCGAGGCGCTGCACGGCCGGGTGCCCGGCTCGGAATTGCTGGTCATGGGGCTCGGCCGGCTCGGCGGCGAGGCGCTGACCCACGCGTCCGACCTCGACCTCGTCTATCTGTTCAGCGGCACCCACGAGGCCGAGAGCGACGGCCCGCGTCCGCTCCGGGCGACAGATTATTTCAACCGCCTCGCGCCGCGGGTGACGGCGGCGCTGAGCGTTCCGACCGCCTCGGGGCCGCTCTACGACGTCGACACCCGCCTGAGGCCCTCGGGCACCGACGGAATGCTCGCGGTCAGCCTCGAAAGCTTCGCCCATTATCAGAGCGAGCAGGCCTGGACCTGGGAGCATATGGCTTTGACCCGGGCGCGGCCGGTGTTCGGCTCGGCCGCGGGCCGGTCGGCGCTGCAGGCGGTGATCGACTCGACCCTGGGCAAGAAGCGGGAGCCGGAACGGCTGGTCGCAGACGCGGTGGCGATGCGCGCCGAGATGGCGTCGCACAAGGCGGCGAAGGGACGGTTCGACATCAAGCTCGGCCCGGGCGGCCTGGTCGACCTCGAATTCGCCGTCCACACGCTCCAGCTCAGGCACAATATCGGCCTCCACCCCCATCTCGAGGACGCGCTCGAGGAGCTGGTCGCGGCCGGCTTGGTCTCCGACGCGATCGACCCGGCGCTGAGGCTCCTGACCCGGATGCTGGTCATGTTCCGCCTCGTCTCGCCCTCGTCGGACGAACCGCCCGACGAGACCAAGGAGCTGGTCGCCGCCGCCTGCGGCCACGCCGGCTGGAACGCTTTGCTTGCGGCGCACGACGCGGCGCGGCAGAGGGTGGCGGAGCTGTGGCGCCTTGTGGCGTCGGGAGAGAAATGATGCTGAGCGAAGGCGACAAAGTACCTGACGTGAAGCTGGCGAGCCTCGAGGGCAAGGAGATCAGCCCGGCGGATTTCAGCGGCCAGAAGCTGGTCCTCTATTTCTATCCCAAGGACGATACTTCGGGCTGCACCGCGGAGGCGCAGGCCTTCACCGCGCTCGCCGAGGACTTCAAGAACGCGGGCACCTGGATCCTCGGCGTCTCCAAGGACGATGCCAGGGCGCATCGGAAGTTCACCGACAAATACGGCCTCAAGGTTCCGCTCGCCACCGACGCCGACGGCTCGGTCTGCGCGGCGTTCGGAACCTGGACCGAGAAGTCGATGTACGGCCGCAAATATATGGGCATCGAGCGCGCCACCTTCCTCGTCGACCGGTACGGCGTGGTGAAACGGGTGTGGCGCAAGGTGAAGGTGCCCGGCCACGCCGAGGAAGTGCTCGAGGCGGCGCGCGAGCTGCCTTAGGCCGTCATCACCGCGGAGGCCGGGACCCCGGCGCGAACAGGCTCGGCGATCTTCGCCTCACGAGGTCCCGGCTTCCGCCGGGATGACGTTCAGCGCAGGCTCAGGCGTGCGTTGACAAACACGGGTTCGTCCTTCAGCTTGACGGGATGAAGCCGATGCGCGCCACCGCCGCCGTCATTCACGCGACGCTCTCCGCCGCGGCTTCGACCTATTATTATTACGGAATCGCTCGGACGGGACCGGAATAGCACGCGCTTAACAAGCAGGCTTCAACCGACCCCGTCCGGACCTCCGGGCGGGGTTTTTCACATGTGAAAGGGACCCCGATGTTCACCGACTTCACCGACACGATGCCGCCGCCCCGCCCCGCCCGGCCGCCCGGCACCGCCGAGGACTGGACGATCCCGCAATGCTGGGAGCGCTTCGGCCCCGAGGAGCACCGGGTCTGGGACCTGCTGTTCGCCCGTCAGCGCCGCAAGCTCGCCGGGCGGGCCGTCGCCGCCTTCGAAAGAGGGCTCGAGAGCCTGCGCCTGTCGCGCTCCGGAATCCCCGACTTCGACGATCTGAACGAGCGGCTGTTCGCGCGCTCGGGCTGGACGGTGGTGGCGGTGCCGGGGCTGCTTCCCGACGAAATCTTCTTCGGCCATCTCGCCCGCCGCCGCTTTCCCGCCGGCAATTTCATCCGCCCCGCCTCGAGCCTCGACTATCTCGAGGAGCCGGACGTGTTCCACGACGTCTTCGGCCACGTGCCTTTGCTCGCCGAGCCCTGGTTCGCCGACTTCATGCAGCGGCTCGGCGAGGAAGGGCTGAAGGCGGTGGCGGCGGGCCGGCTCGCCGCTTTCTCGCGGCTCTACTGGTTCACCGTCGAGTTCGGCCTGGCGCTCGAGGACGGCGCTCTGAGGCTCTACGGCGCGGGCCTGGCGTCGAGCTTCGGCGAGGCGGCCTATGCGCTCGACAGCGGCAAGCCCGAGCGCCTGCCCTTCGACCTCGGGGGCGTGCTCCGTACGCCCTACCGTTCGGACGTCTTCCAGCCCCGCTATTTCGTCGTCGACGGGATGGAGACCCTGCGCACCGGGATCGACCTGGCGCGGCTGGAGGAAATGCTCGCAGCGCTGTAGGCGCGAGCGATGCCGACCGTCGCCCAGGCCGCCCGTTCCGTGCTCCTCGCCGGCGAGCCGGCGGCCAAGGTGCG
>JAXDPG010000393.1:0-3115 GCA_034668485.1 Sphingomonadales bacterium | reverse complement strand
GACCAGGATCGTCTGGCTCGGGCTCTCGATCGCGAACTTCAAAATCGCGCTGGTCGACCCGACCATGTCGCTATGTTCGATGATGTGCGGCGGACATTCGGGGTGCGCCGCGACCGGGGCGCCGGGATGCTCGGCCTTGAGCTTCAGAAGCTCGGTCTCGCTGAACGCCTGGTGGACGATGCAGATGCCCGGCCACAGCAACATCTCGCGCCCGGTCTTGCGCGCGAGATAGCCGCCGAGGTGCCGGTCGGGGCCGAAGATGATCTTCTGGTCCGTCGGGATTTGGTCGAGGATGACCTTGGCCGACGAGCTGGTGACGATGATGTCCGAGAGCGCTTTCACCGCCGCCGAGCAGTTGATGTAGGTCAGCGCGATATGGTCCGGATGGGCCGCTCGGAACGCCGCGAACTGGTCGGGCGGGCAGCTGTCCTCGAGGCTGCAGCCGGCGTTCATGTCCGGCAGGATGACGATCTTCTCGGGGCTGAGGATCTTCGCCGTCTCGGCCATGAAGCGGACTCCGCAAAAGGCGATGACGTCGGCGTCGGTCGAGGCCGCCTTGCGCGACAGATCGAGGCTGTCGCCGACGAAATCGGCAAGGTCCTGGATCCGCGGCTCCTGGTAATAATGGGCGAGGATGACGGCGTTGCGCTCCTTGCGCAGCCGGTCGATCTCCAAGGCCAGATCGAGCCCCTTGAGGCTCGCATTGGGTGCGTTCATGCTGCCACTCCCGGGTCGGGGACGCAGCCCTCGGCCGGCCGTCACCCTTTTTGCTAGCTCAGCCTCTCGTGCCCCGACCGTGGTCTCAAAAGGCGCGGAGTGGATGCGGCGGAGATAGGCTTGGATGAGCGGTTTTTCAACTCGCCAAGGACGTCATGCCAGCGAAGGGGAAGGTCATCGCTCCGCCTGTCGGTCGCTCAGCCTCGCCTCGAGCGCGCGGGGGCGGTCGAGCCAGGAGGCTTCGTCCTTGCCCGAAGGATTAACGAACCGAACCGCGACGCTCGCCTCGATCCCGGCGGCGCGGAGCGGCAAAGCGAAGGCCCTCGCCACCACGCGCATCGCCGCGCCCCGGGCGAGCTGCATCGGGCCCGGCTCCCGCGCCTGGAGCATCAGCGCGTCCTGGGCGGCCTGGCGGTTGGCCTGGTCGAGACTCTTCTCCGAGCCGGCGAGGGCCATGACGAGGCCGCCTTCCGAGCTTTCCCGGACCTGGTCGGGATCGATCTCGGGCCCGGACAATTCGAGCGGCGGCAGGGTCACCGTCAGCGTCCGGCTGGCCTCGTCCCAGGCGAGGCTTGAACGCCGGAGCCGGGAGAGGTCGACTCCGTAGCGGACCGTGCCCGGCATGATCATCGTCTTGCGCGCCGTGAGGCCGAGATGGCTCTCGGTCGCGGTGGCCACCGAGACGAAGCGGGCGCTGAACGGCACCAGCCGGCCCTGCTCGCGCACCGACAGCAAGGCGGCGGTGGCGATCGCCTCCGCATCCGGCGGCGGCGGCGGCCGCGACGGCCCCAGCACATAGCCGAAGGCCGCCCCGAGCAGCAGGAGCGCCAGCGCCAGGGCGGCCAGCTTCAGGCGGCGAGGAACCATCGCTCCCCGTCCGCCCGCACCCGGTTGCGCCTTTCGAGGTCGACGAGATGGGCCAGCACCGAACGGCCCGCGGCGGGGAAAAGCCGCGGGTCGATGTCCGCGTACATGTCCGCCACCATCGCCGGGATCCGCCCCTCGCCGCATTCGAGATGCGCCAGAATCTGGCGCTCGCGCATCTTCCGGTGGCCGATCAGGCGGCGGACGTGGGCGTGGGGCTCCTCCACCGCCGGGCCGTGGGCGGGATAATAGACAAGGTCGCCGCGCCCGAGCAGCTTGTCGAGGCTGGCCATATAGTCCGCCATGTCGCCGTCGGGCGGCGCCACGACGGTGGTCGACCAGCCCATGACATGATCGCCGGTGAACAGCGCGCCATCGCTCGCGAGGGCGAGGCAAAGGTGGTTCGAGGTATGCCCGGGCGTGGCCACGGCCTCCAGCTCCCAGCCTAACGCGCCGAGCCTCTCGCCGTCGGCGAGCACCCGGTCGGGCCGGTAGGCGGCATCGAAGGCTTCGTCGGCGCGGGGGCCGGCATCGTCCAGGCTCAACGGCGCGCAGCCGACGATCGGCGCGCCGGTGGCGGCCTGGAGCGGCCGGCTCGCCGGGCTATGGTCGCGGTGGGTATGCGTGCAAAGGATCGCGGCGACGCGCTCGCCCGCGACCGCGGCGACCAAAGCCTCGACATGATCGGGCAGATCGGGCCCGGGATCGATCACCGCCACCTCGCCTGTGCCGACGAGGTAGGTTTGGGTGCCGGTATAGGTGAAAGGCGACGGGTTCGGCGCCAGGATGCGGCGGACCCGGGGTCCCAACCTCTCCACCGTGCCGCTCTCCGCCATCGCGCCGATGTGGCATTGCAGGGGACGAAAACCAAGCTGGACGGGAAAAAGGGCGGGGGATCGGGGGCCCCCGCCCTTCCCCCGAGTCGCGCCTGCAAGTCAGCGGGCGCCGCGGGCCCGGTCGATCGCCGAGCGCAAAGCCGTCGTGATCCGGGCCTTCTGCTCGTCGCTGAGGTCGTCGTTGGAATTGATTCGGGCGAGCGCCTCCTCGAGATGCTGCGCGGTCGCGGCGCTGGGCTGGCCCTTGGTGCAGATGATCACCTTGGTCTTCTTGCCGCCATCGCCCGAGCTGTCGTCGACGACCTTCTCGCCGCCGTCGCAGCCGGCGAGGTCGCCGCCCACCATTTCGAAGCGGTGGACCCGCGGCCCGTCGGCGTCGGCGCGGTGCTCGCCGCCGCCGCCGTCGCGAATGATGACGACCCGCTCGACCGTCTTGCCGTCGCCGTCCGGATGGGGATGGGCGAAGGCCGCGCCGGCGGCGCCGGCAATCAGCAACGAGGCGGCGGCGCCGAGCGCGAGAAGCCGATTGTGGGTCATCTCTTTCATTCTCCCTTGACCAATGTCTGGATGTTGACGTCGAACACGCCTTCGCCGCCGCCGCCGCTGGCGCCGTCGGTGCCGCGCTCGAGCCGGAGCCTGACCTTGCGGCCCTCGGCGACGGCCTGCTCGACCGCCTGGCGCAGCGCTTCCGCCCGCTC
>JAXDPG010000392.1:0-4444 GCA_034668485.1 Sphingomonadales bacterium | reverse complement strand
GGCGCGGGCGTATAGGTCATCAGCGACCAGGCCTGGCCGTCGCGGTCCGGGGTCAGGGATTGGCTGCCGAAACGCGGCGACGTCCCGAGAAAGCCCGACAGGTCGCTGTTCGTATAATCCTGGTGCCCGTGCTTCAGCCCCATGGTGTGGCCGATCTCGTGCATCATGGTGGCGAACCCCCACGTGCCCTTGAAGGCGAGATCGTAATAAGGCTGGTTGTTCTTGCCGAACCAGATGTCGCCGGCCATGGCCTTGGTATCGGACGCGAAGTTCCCGTAGGCGGACGGCACGTCCTGGTCGGCGGTCTGCGAGATGCGGATGTTGGCGTGGACACTATCCGTGTCGGTGATTTGGGTGAACGTCAGGCCCGTCAGAGCCGAGAGCTGAGCGAAGGCGGCGAGCGCCGCCGCCTGCTGCTGGGTGCCGAGCACCATGTGGTAGTTGCTGACGCCGTTGCTGTCGAAGGTGGCGCCGTTATAGTTCGAGCCCGAAGTCGGGAAGCTGTAGGTGAGG
Source organism: Sphingomonadales bacterium (assembly GCA_034668485.1). GTDB lineage: Bacteria > Pseudomonadota > Alphaproteobacteria > Sphingomonadales > Sphingomonadaceae > Allosphingosinicella. The sequence goes on along the minus strand of JAXDPG010000392.1, from coordinate 3,931 downwards.
TTCAGGGTGCTCCACTTGGAGCCGATCAGGGTGGCGTCGACGTTGCGGATGCCGGTGAAGAAGTGGCTTCCGTCCGGATTGGTGCCGAGCGTCAGGAGCTGGCCGGGGCTTCCGGGCGTGTTGGCCGCCCTCGGGTCGAAGCCCGCGCCGCCGCCTTTCTGGTTGGTGGCCTCGTCATTGTCGTCCGCGACCGTCAATGTTTCGATGAAGAACGCTTCGCTAAGACCTGACGAGCTGTCACCCGCGTCGACGGAGGACGTGTTGTCACCGGCAGGCGCGCTGTCGGCAGGAACGACATCTTCGATCGTCGGCGCGCTGATGCCGATCTCGACCTCGGGGATAAGCAGGTCGGTCGTCGGCGCGACGATGCCGATCTCGGGCCCGGAATTGCCCACGTCGCCCGCAGGCGCGCTGATGCCGGCCTCGGGCCCGGAATTGCCCGCGTCGCCTGCGGCCGCGCTGGTGCCGGCCTCGAGCCGATTGAACTGGTCGCCGACGGATGTGATGTCGCCGAGGGGCGCGTCGCCGCCGGTGGACGCGTTGCTGCCGCTTTTGGAAATGCTCATTGATACCCCCCCGTGTGACGCGATCGCCTGGGCCGCGCCACTATTCAATGTCCTTGACGGACGAATCCGCTTAATGATTTGGTAACTATCCACCTAGACTCGGAAAATCGTCGCCGGTCAAGCGCACGCTCATCCATCCGGCTCAGAGGCCACTGAAATTTCACAAAAAAATTCGATGCATGCCGGCGGTGAGCGGGCGATCGCACCGATCTCCGGCGCAAGCCTTGGTTATGGCACCTCCGAGGTCGAAGGCAGACGCCCCCTGCCCGGTGACTCGGGGGCGCGCTTCGTGTAGCAAAGGCTGTGCTCAAGTTCACGACGAGGGTGACGCCCCTCCTCTTCCCCCCCTGCATCGCAGCGCTCGTCGCCTGCAATCCTCCGCCCAAGGAAGCCCCCATGCGCAATCCCAGCCCGGCTCCAGAGACCGCCGCGCGGGAATCGCTCGAGACAAACGCGCAAGGCCAGGATCCGGCCGCCCCAGGCCCGACCGGGCGAGGCGCCGGTGAGGGCGCGCAAGCCGCCCAGGGACCGCGCCCGGAGCCGGTGTCCGCCGCGGAAAACCCCGCTCCAGCGCCGCGGGCGGACTCGCCGGCAGAGGCCCAGGGGCGCCGAACCTTGTCTACGGCCTTCGTCATGCTGGGTCCCGACGGACATCTGACGGTGGAGCTGCGCAACGGCCGCGCGATCGTTCTTCGCGACGTGGTCATGCGCCCCAGGGACTATTGCGGCGTGCAGGTGCTCGGCGGCTCGGCCGGCAAGCGATATTGCGGGGGATATGGCGACATCGCGGCGGCCCGGCCCGGCGGTGGGCCGGCTCTCGACGCCCCCAATCCAGCGGCTCTCAACCCGGTCGGGCCGGGGCGCAGCCCCTCCGAGCGCGAATAGCCTGCGCGGTGCGCCTTAACCTTTGGCGCCAGGCGCTGATAAAGGTTATCTTTTTATCCGATTGTCATTTCCGGTGAATTGCGGCGGGCCGGGCGCCCTCGCCCGTCGCGCTATGGCCCCCGCTATTGCCGAAGCCAGGCGAGGTGGCCGTCCAGGGTCGCCCGCCGGGCTTTCGCATTGCCGGCAAGGGCGAGGATCCAGTCGCCATTGGCCGCCACCGCCTCCGGGACGGTGCCGTCCTCGTCGCCGAGGAGATAGAGGAGCCCGCGCTCGAACAGGTCGGACCAGTCCTCCGGGCGATGATCGGGATTGAGCTCGACCGGACCCTTGAGGATCGTCTGGATGTCGGCTTCGTCCGCCTCGGGCCCGCGCAGGGCGTCGACCGCGACCAGGCAGAACAGGACCGAGCGCAGGTAGCGGTCGTAATAATCGAGGCCGCGGGCGGCGACCTCGTCGCGCAGGCCGGCCAGGTCGAACGGCCCGCCGGCGGCGATCTCGCCGATCAGCTCGAGCAGGGCCGACCGCCGCGCCCGGTCCGACCCGATCAGCGGCAGCGCTTCGCGGCAATGCTCGAAGGCCAAGGAGCGGACCGCCTCGTGCCTGGGCTCGCCGAAGGCGGGGTCGAAGAAATAGCCGTCATTCTTCTTGGTTCCGGGCGGTTCGGCGTAGCCGGCCGGCCGCTCGAAGCATTCGGCGCCGAATTCCGCGGCCGTCTTCTTCGAGCGCACCGATTTCCACGCTATGCCCTGGCGGCGGCGGAAGCGGTCGAACAGGTCGGCGCTGCGCAGGAAGAGCGGGCTCAGCGCTAGCATCGGGTCGAAACCGCCCGGCGCCTTCGCCGGCTCCGGATCGCGCCGGGCGGCGGCCTCGGCGGGGGCCGGGGCGGACTTTGCGGGGGCCGGGGCGGCGTCGGCCCTAGCGCCGTGCGCCGCCGCCAGCCAGTCGAGATGGCCCCTGAGGATCGCCTCCCGGACCTTGGCGTCCTTGGGCAGTCGGAAGATCCACTCGGCATTGTCGAGGATGAGGTCGGGCGGGCGTCCGCCCTCGTCGGTGAGGAGGCGCAGATAGCCGCGCTGCAGGGCGTCGAGCAGGGCCGCCTTGCTTTGCCCGGGCTGGAGACTCATCTCGCCTTTGACGACCGCCGCCGGATCGCTCCCGCCGCCGGCGGCGGCCCGGATCGCTCCGCCGGCGACGAGCAGCTGGACGAGGGTGCGCAGATAGGCGTCGTAGCAGGGCGGCTTCAGGGCCCGCGCCCGCTCGCGAAGCCGGCCGAGGTCGAAGCCGCCCCCCTGCCCGCTCGCATGGATCAGGTCCAGCAAAGGGCCGAGATGCTTCCTTTGAGTCGCGGTCAGGAAAAGCAGCCGCGGGCAGCGCTCGAACAGATAGGCGCGCACCGCCCGGTAGGGCTCGCCGCGATAGGCCGAGTCGACGAAATAGCCGAGGTTTGGCGGACTCCCCTTCGGCTCCCGATAGTCGACCTCTCGGCCGAAAAGCTCGGCGGCCAGGCTTGCCGCCGACGCGCCGCCTTGCTCGGCCGGGTCGGTGCCTTCGAAGGCGTCGAAGACGTCCCTGGCGCGAAGGCAGAGCGGGCTCATCTCGATCAGGTGATCCAACCGGCCCGGCGCCGCGCCCGCTTTCCCCGGCCGCCGGCCGGCCGGCGGCGCGGCCGGAGCCGCGAGGCGTTTGCGCTCGGCGACGATCGCCGCCACGTCCAGCTCCGATTCGACGATTCGGTAGCGGACCTGGAGGGTCGGGATGACGAAGGCTTCCTCCATGAGGATGTCGAACGAGTGAAGCTGGATCCTCTTGCCGTTGAACAGGACGTCCTTGCCCCGCCGGCTGACATAGTCGCGATAGGTGTCGTTCGAGACGACCCCGAAATCGCGCAAAGCCGCGAATTCGAGGATGTAGAGGTCGGCCTCGCTGCCCGCCGGAGCGAGCTGGACCCTGTCGTCCGACTTGAGCAGCGTCCTTAGCTGGCCGGCGGCTTTCGACTTCTCGTCCATCCGGTAGGGGAAGGAGGCGTCGAAGATCACATAGGCGTCGATGCCTTGATTGAGGAGCGCTCGAAGGCAGGGCAACAACGCCCCGAGCGTTCTGATCTTTCTCTTTTCGCGCTGATTCCTGAGGCAGATATTCGAACCGTCCAAAATCAAAGTCGCCACGAATCCCGCCTCTTCGATAATCGTCCGGCTGCCGAACGAAGATTTCCGTTGTCCCAAGCTTTACTTGGGTGCCGAAAGCTATGCCTGACCCCCGTCTGGAAGTGAGGCGACGAAGCGGTGAAGGTCAAGGCGAATTTGATCGACCTTGGTGCGGTCTTGGGGCGGCCGCCTTAAGGCAGAGCCGAGCCTCGCTCAGACCAGGAAATCTCCCGCTCCCAGCGCCGCCGCCCCTTGGGTGGTGACGGCGATGGCGAAGTCGGCCGAGCCGTTGCCGTCGGTATCGCCTTCGACGAACCAGGTGCCGCCGCTCTCGAA
>JAXDPG010000391.1:0-3393 GCA_034668485.1 Sphingomonadales bacterium | reverse complement strand
GCGCGCTCGCGCGCCGCGCCCTGATAGGCGGTGACGGCGACCGGACCGTCCTGAAGGCTCTCCGCCCGGCGCCTGGCGGTGACGTCGATGTCGGCATCCTCGCTCTGGACCGCGTTGGCGGCCTCGTCGATCGCCTCGTTGGCGGCGGCCGCGGCATCCTCCTCGGTGGTTGCGGCCGGCGGCTCGTCGGCCTGCGCGTAGAGCGGCGCGGGGACGGCGGCAAGCGCGGCGGCGGCGGCGCCGAGCCGCAGGATCGTGCGCGTGGACAAGCGGGTCATGACGGTTTCTCCTGGCATTCTAATGGGTGGCTTCGGGTTGACGGACTGGCGGCAGAGTCGCCGCGAACTCGCGGATGGTGGCGTTGAACAGCTCGCTCTGCTCGACATGCGGGGCATGGCCGGAGCGGTCGAAGGCGACGGCGCGCGCGTTGGGCAGAGCCGCGACGAGATGGCCGGCGGTGTCGGCGCCGTAGAGATGGCTGCGGGCGCCGTGGACGACGAGCGTCGGCTGCCGGATCGACGGGAGGAGCGGGCGGAAGTCCGCCTCGACGAGCGACTCCCACAAAGCGGCGATGGCGGCAGGATCGTTGGCAGCGAAAGCCTCGGCGGCGCGGTCCGCCTCGGGCCCTGGAACCGAGAAGATCGCCTGCCCGGCCGCCGTGGCGAAGGCCTGAAAATCATTGCAAATCGCCTGGCCGCGCGCCTCGCACGTCTCGCGTGAAAGGCCGAGCTCCCAGCCTTCGTCGTTGAGCACGCGCGGCGTCATGTCGACCACGACCGCCCCTGCAAATCTTTGCGAAGCGGGCCCCGCCAGCGCCCGCCACAGCACCGCCGCGCCGAGCGACCAGCCGATTCCGATCGCGCCGCTGAGACCCAGTTCCTGGGCGAGCTCGGTCACGTCGTCGGCCAGGCGCCGGATGGTCGGCGGCACCGGGCCTTTCGGTGTGCGGCCGTGACCGCGCAGGTCGACCGCGATCACCCGATAGGTGTCGGCGAGCCCGATCTGCCGTTCGAAGAAGCCCGAATCGGCCATAAGCCCGTGCAGGAACAGGAGCGGCCGTCCCTCGCCCTCGTCGGAATAGGCGATTCGAGCGCCGTCGGATGCCGTGAAGTACCTCAACCCTCTCCCCCCACCGCGCGCTCCTTGCAGGAATCTTGTGCGGCTCGACCCGCCATGCCTGAAACTGAAACATGAGTCAATATTCAACTATGCCAAGGACGGCAGAGGCCCCAGCGTAGCCGCGGCGGCTTCGCCTCCTGCTCGGGACCGCCCCCCCCAGTCCATGTCCACCTATGCTTTGAGGGGCAGCCCCGCTAAAGCCCCCGCAATGATTGCGTCCGCCATCTCGATCGTCGACCTCGAGAAGACCTATGCCGGCGGCAAGCGGGCGCTGGAGGGGGTCAGCCTGGAGGTGCCGCGGGGGCAGATATTCGGGCTGCTCGGTCCCAACGGCGCCGGCAAGTCGACCCTGATCAACATCCTCGCCGGGCTGGTCAACAAGACCGGCGGAAGCGTCACCATCTGGGGCTTCGACATCGAGAAGCATCCGCGCAATTCCAAGGTGTCGATCGGCATCGTCCCGCAGGAGCTGGTCTTCGACCCCTTCTTCACGCCGCGCGAGACGCTCGAGATCACGGCCGGCCTCTACGGCGTCCCGAAGGAGCGGCGGCGCACCCAGGAGCTGCTCCGCGCCGTCCGACTCGAGGACAAGGCCGACGCCTATTCGCGCACCCTGTCGGGCGGAATGAAGCGCCGCCTGCTCGTCGCCAAGGCGATGGTCCATTCGCCGCCCATCCTCGTCCTCGACGAGCCGACCGCCGGCGTCGACATCGAGCTTCGCCAGCAGCTCTGGGCTTATGTGCGCCAGTTGAACGCGGAGGGCGTCACCATCGTCCTCACCACCCATTATCTCGAGGAAGCGGAAAATCTCTGCGACCGCATCGCCATCATCAACCATGGCCGACTGATCGCTAACGAGACCACCCGGACCCTCGTCGGCATGGCCCAGGAGAAAGCGGTCGAGGTGACGGTCGACCGCGACATCGCCGCGCTCCCCGATGCCACCTGCTTCGAGAAGATCGACCTGATGGGCGAGCGCACGCTCGCCATCACCTATCGCAAGGACAAGGTGAATGCCGGCGAAGTGCTCGCCGCTCTCCAGCGCGACGGCCTCGGCATCGTCGACGTCTCGACCCGCGAGGCCGACCTCGAGGACGTCTTCCTCAACCTCACCCGGGCGTCGGACGCGGCGGGGTGAGCCACGGATTCGACGTCGTCGTCATCGGCTCCGGGGCCGCCGGCCTGTCGGCGGCGCTGACCCTGGCGCCGAAGCTCAAGGTGGCGGTGCTGGCGAAGGGCGGCCTGTCTTCAGGGTCCACCGCCCTCGCCCAGGGCGGCATCGCCGCCGTGCTCGAGCCGGGCGATACGTTCGAAAGCCATATCGAGGATACGATCGTCGCGGGCGCCGGCCTCAACCGGCGCGAGACGGTCGAGTTCGTGGTCGAGGGCGCTCCCGCCGCGATCGAGCGGCTGGCGGCGCTCGGAGTCCCGTTCAACAAGGGCGGGGAAGCCGGCTGGCACCTCACCCGGGAGGGCGGCCACAGCCACCGCCGGATCGTCCATGTCGCCGACGCCACCGGCTGGGCGGTACAGCAGGCGCTGGAGAAGGCCGCCGCCGAACATCCCAATATCGTCCTGATCCCGGACCGGGTCGCCGTCGACCTCATCACCGGACGGCACGCCTCGGGCGGGGACGGCAAGCGGGTCTGGGGCGTCTACGCGCTCAACCGCGGCACCGGCCATGTCGAGCTGTTCACCGGCCGGGCGACAATCCTCGCCACCGGCGGCGCCAGCCGCGCCTGGCTCTATTCGACCAATCCCAGGGGCTCGACCGGGGACGGCATCGCGATGGCGTGGCGGGCCGGCTGCCGGGTGGCCAACATGGAGTTCAACCAGTTCCACCCCACCTGCCTCTACCACCATGACGTCAAGAACTTCCTGATCACCGAGGCCATGCGCGGGGAAGGGGGAAAGCTTAAATTGCCCACCACCGGCCGCCGTTTCATGAAGCGCTTCGATCCGCGCGAGGAGCTGGCGCCGCGCGACATCGTCGCCCGCGCCATCGACCATGAATTGAAACGGCTCGGCCTCGATTTCGTCCATCTCGACATCAGCCACCGCGACCCGGACTTCGTCCGCGCCCATTTCCCGACCATCGCCGCACGGCTCGCCGAGCCCGACATCGGCATCGACATCACCCGCGAACCGATCCCGGTCGTCCCCGCCGCCCATTATACCTGCGGCGGAGTGATGACGGACCTCGACGGACGCACCGACGCCGAAGGCCTCTACGCCGCCGGCGAGGTGACCATGTCCGGCCTCCACGGCGCCAAC
>JAXDPG010000390.1:0-13524 GCA_034668485.1 Sphingomonadales bacterium | reverse complement strand
CGCGCCGTTGCCCGGGGCGCAAGAGGATGCCGATGGAAAGCTTCGGACCCGTTGCAGCCGTTGCGGCGCATCCCTTGTCCAGCAGTTGGGCCGCGCCTGGATCTTCTCCGGCGAGCTGGGATAGTTGCAGGCACAGGTCTTGGCGAACCTGACCGAACGAGCTTTGAAACAGATCTCAATAAGTGACGGTCACGACAATGGTGTCGACGTAGGTTCCCGCGCGTGGGTTCTGGCTCGCGGGTACGCGACCGTAAATCGACAGGTCGGCCCCCAGGACCAAGGTCGACGGGACCGTGAGGCTGCCGCCGGTGCCGTCACCCCAGACTTGCAGCCTGTCCGGGTCGACGTAGAGGTTGTAGTTGAGGCCCCCAAGGCCGGACGTCATCCGCCGCTGGCTGTAGTTGCCCGTACCGGTGCTGAGCGAGACAGTGAAGCTTGTCAGGGTATCGCAGGTGACTGCAATATTTCCGGCCCCGTCGAGCGCGGTCCCGTCGGAGGGGTTGTACATGCCGAAATGCACACCCGACGGACTAACGCTGCAGGCCCCCGATGCAGCCGAGGCCCAGCCCGCCAGCGCCACAAGAACGGTCGCGCGAGCAACCTGCGGCCAGCGCCGGTCCATCAATGAACCGGGGACTGGCATCTGAATTCGCCCAGCCTCGGCTGAGGGTCGGAGGTTTTGGCGAAGGGCAGACGGAAGCTGCACGTTCCCCCCGTCCAGCTCGCCTGCACGATGTTGTCGGCCGTGAGGCCCGTGAGATAGACCTCCCCGCCCGGTGCGCTCACAAACTCCTCGGCGCGCCCTTCGACGCGAACCAGGGCCCCTGCCTCGAGCGGCCGCCCGTCGTCCAGCACGATCCTGAGCATGGCGGCCAGCGTCTTCCTGACGCCGAAATCGACGGCGACGCCGCTCCGGTTGTAGGGGCGCACGACCTTTTCGGCGGCGGGGAGTTGCGTATCCAGCGGCAAGTCGAGGGCTTCGATGCGGATGGGGTTGCGATCGAACGGCCGAAGGCGCGGCACCACGGCCCGCCCCTTTCGGTCGGTCGTATCGACGAGCTGATTATCGGCGTAGACGCGCACTCCGGGATAGTCGCCGACCTGAACGACCGCGAAGCTCTGGCTGAGCCTGCGCGATGCGAAGACTCTGTTGCCGACAGCGCCGATGCCGCCCGACGCGACCACCCGGACGCCGCTTCGACCATCTGTCCAGCTCAACTCGGCGTCGTAGGCGCCGAAGCCGGTTTGGGCGCTAAGCCTGGCGTCGAACCGCTGGCTGTCGCCGACCACCATCGCAGCGCGGTATCCGAGCCCCTCCCCCGACGGCAAATTCCTTTGCAGCGCCGTCGTGACCGTGGCGGAGCCGCCGCGCAGCTCGGCGCCTGCGGTTGCGCTGGTCCGGCGGCCGATCGGAACCGCCAGCAGCAGTTCGACGGCGACGCCCTTCGGATCCTTCAAACTCTTGCGCCCGGCGAGATGGAGGGTTCCGAGACTCCCGAGGCGCAGCGAAGCATTGGCGCTCGCAAATTCCACATCGGGCTCGTTTCGTCCGGCGCGCCACAGATAGGAGACGCCGACCGATCCGGACCCAAGCGGCACGCCGGCAAAGGCCTGCACGATGGCCGCCGGTGGCGGCCGTCCGGACAGCGAAGCGACGGAAGCAAAGCGCTCCGTCGTGAGCTCCGCCGTGATTCCCAAGGAAAGGCCCGCCGCCCGCCGCTCGAAGCCGAGGCCGATCTGGGCGCCCTGTCCCTCGCCCGACCGGCTTCCCGCCACCGAGATGTCGAGAAGACCGACCCCCGGCAGAAGCAGATTGGCCCCCAGCCCCGCCGTCTGCACCCCACCCGTCGCCTCGAGATGCAGCTCGCCCGTGAAGGTGTCGGTAAATCCGTATCGATGGGTGGCGGAGACCACCGGCTCGCCATATGCGTTGCTTCTGCGCCCGAAGTCGCGGCGGAGGAATCCCAATTCGTAGGAATAATCGTGCAAGCCACGGCGCAAGGATTGAGGCGCCGAATAAAAGGACTGCCGGACCACCGTCTCGCGTCCCAGGAGGTCGCGAACGACCAGCTGCACTTCACCGCTGCCGGTGACGATCGGTATGTCGACGATCTCGAACGGTCCCGGCTGAACCTCGCGGGTGCTTCGCAGGGCATTGTTCACATAGATATCGACCACGGAGGGGACCGCGGCGCTCCCGCTCAGGGAAGGCAGAGGCAGGGTCACGAAGCCGGGCTGGACGGCGAAATTGCGCGCAATCTGGATACCGGCGAAGCGCAGCGGCCCCCCGCCCACGCCGCCGCGGGTGATGCTGTCGCCGACGCGCAGGGAGCGCATGCGGACCGGGTCGTCCCGGGTCCAATTGGTCTCGAGCCTGACGAGCGAAGCATCGCCACCGCCCCATCGACCGACGAAGCGGCTGACCCCGATTCCGAGGGAGGTGAATGCGCCGACCTCGATGTCACCATTCATGCGGAGACCGTCTCCCGCAAGCTGGGCCAGGAGATCGTAGTTCACAAATCCGCCCGCATCGCTTCGCGTCATCGGCCCCGGCCCACCTGTCTCCACCGGAAGGCGTGTGGGCTCGAAGAGGCCGGGAGCCGCCGATACAAGCAGCGTCTGCGTCGTCGCGACGAGGTCGAGCGTGAGCCCAGCTATGTCGCTCAGCGAGTAGTAATTCGTGCCGTCCTGCGAAAAGGCGGGGATCCCTCTCTTCATCCGCCAGCCGATGAGCGCGTCCTCGGGCGCGTAAAAGCGACCGTCGGCGTCCTTGAACAGCAGCACGGACTCGCCCGACGGCATGCCGTTGACGCTCACGGCCAGGAGCGCGGGCTCGCGCTCGAATTCCCCCTTCATGACGGTGGCTCCGGGTGTGGCCGAGGCCGTGCTCGCAAGGAAAGCGGCGGCCAAGCTAACGCCGCTCCACCACGATGCTTGCCGCGGTCTCACCGACGGCGTCCCGGATCTTGAGCCGCATGACTGATCCCGCGCCGAAGCCGGCCGCCTTGCCGGCGTTCCAGTGCCGGACGCTGCCGGGAAGCACAACGCCGAGCTCTCGGGAAAGGACCTTGGTGCCGCCGCCCTCGTCCGCGGCGGCAATCTCCAGAACCTGCGCCTGGACCGGCCCGCCATTGGTGGCCGCGATGAAGAGATCGCCCGCCGCATCGCGCCAGACTCTCCAGCTTAGCTCCGGCTTTCCGCCCTTCTCCGGCAGGAGGTAAAGCGGCAGGTTGAGACGGAGCGTCATTTGTATCTGCGAATTGTCGGGGCGCTGCCGCGGTATTTCCTCGAGGAAGATGCGATAGGCATTCCCGCGGCTCGGTCCTCGCAGCCCGAGGCGCACAAGCTGCATCGCGCCCGGCGAGATCGTGAAGATAGGCGGCGAGGCGATGATGTCCTCGGTCTCCGAATAGACGTCGACACCGTCCTTCTGGGTCCAGCGATAGGCAAAGACACGGACCGCGACCGGATCGGCGTCGCTGTTCTTGATTGTCAGCGAGGCCCTCCTTTGCCCCGCCGCCATTGTCAGGTTGACCGGATCCACCTGGAATGAACTGGCATTCGCGGGGGTACCGGCGGAAAGCCCGGCTGCCAGCAAGGCTAGCGCGACGCGCGCGCGAATGGGACGAGCGCATTGCCGGTTTTCCGCCGGTTTTCTCACCATCCGCCGCTTAGTAGGTCACGGTCACGGTGACGGTGTCGGCATAGCTGCCGGCCGGGACGCCGGACTGGCCCGAGGGGACCCGGCCGTAGATGGTCTTCTCCTGGGCTGCCCCGCTGCCCGTGTCGCTGATCGTGGCGGTCGTGCCGCCGGCGCCGTCCCCCCACAGGGTGGTGCGGCCGCTGTCGGTGTAGAGCGCATAATTGAGCAGGTCCGACCCGTCGGCCATCTTTCGGACCGAGAGGGTGGCGCCGGTGCCGAGTCCGGCATCGGCAGAGGCCGCCCAGGCGGTGCCGCTGGTGCAGGTCACCGAGATGCCGCCGGTGGCGTTGGCGTTGCTGCCGCTGGTGACGTTGACATTGCCGAACGCGATTGGGGATGCGCTTACCGCGCAGTTGGACGTCACCGTGGCGTCGACGTCCATGGACGCGGTCTCCGTTGCGGCATTGGCCGGTTGGGCCGCCGAGGCCAGGACGATCGCGCCGCCCATTATCGCGACGCAGCTGGTCCGGCTGGAGCGTGTGATCTTTGCAAACATCAGGCTTCTCCTTCAGGAGCTTCATGCTCCCTGGAAGGCGCGGGCAATTCTCGGGCGTCCCGCACGATGGAGCGAATTGCTCCCGAGTCAGCCGCATCTCTAATCGGGCAGGTTGAACGACCTCTTCCGCCTCGATGCGTATAACTACGACTCGCATTCTCGATGAATTCGGCAGGACGGGAGCTTGCCGCGGCCGTAGCATCGGTCGACTCGTCCGACACCTTCGGGACGGCCCGTTATCCATTAGCAAAAAGCTAGGAGCTTGATGCGAAGCGCTTAACACCTCTTTGCTAGGGTGTGCATCAGGCGGATGAGAGAGGTTCCATGAGCTTCAAGGTCATGTGGATGAGGGGCCCCCTGACGATGGGCAGCGAATCGTTCGACGATTTGGGTGCGGCTACGCGATACGCGACAGATCATCTCCCGGAGATGCAAAACCGCTTCGGTGCAACCGCGGTAAAGGTCGTCGATGCTCTCGGGATGCCCCATTTCCTGCGTTCGCTGAGCCGCACCTAACGCTGGTCGACCCGCTGATTTTTAGATGAGACAATCCCCCAATCCTTACATCGTCACCTGACGCAGAGATTCAGCCGCTGACCGCTTCTTGCTGGGGCCGAGTCGCAGCTCTCGGCGGGCGGGCATGGCACTGGCGACCCCTGAGTGCGGCGTCATATCAAGTAACAATTTGAGTGAGATCGGCAAGACCGAGCTTCGCGTCGCCGAGATCATTCGCCCGAAGCTCGTCGCCGATGGCATGTTCCTGGTCGGCGTCGACATAGTCGGCGACAAGATCCTGGAGGTGAACGTATTTTCGCCGGGAAACCTCGAAAGCTGCTCGGCGCTGGCGGGAGTCGATTTTTCAGTGTCGATCATCGAGGCGATCGAACGCAAGGTCGCGATCGCCGCCCAATACACCAGCGCATTCGATAATCGGCATCTCGCCATATTGTGAGGCAATTGGCAGATTCCTCTCCGACCGATGACGTGTCCAGGCAACTCGTCAGCCGTTCACTTGCACGGCGGATGGTGGGTCGCCTGGCGGCTTGACGGCCTTTGCGGCTTGCCTCCAAAAGCATGGTCTCTCCAGGAGGGTCTGATGGCGCGCGTCGAGGTTTGCGGAATAAGCAAATCGTTCGGCGCGACCGCCGTGCTGCGCGACATCGGCCTGAGCGTCGAGGACGGCGAGTTCGTCGTCCTCGTCGGCCCCTCCGGCTGCGGGAAATCGACCCTGCTGCGCACGATCGCCGGCCTGGACGAGGTCGATTCCGGTACCGTCCTGATCGGCGGGAACGACGTCACGCAGCTTCCGCCGGCAAAGCGGCGGATCGCGATGGTTTTCCAGTCCTACGCGCTCTACCCGCAAATGACCGTCTACCAGAACATGGCCTTCGGCCTGCGCCTGTCGGGCGAGGACGGGGAGGCGATCGATGCGGCGGTCCGCAACGCCGCCCGGCTGCTCGACATCGAGCATCTGCTCGACCGCCGCCCCAAGACGCTCTCGGGCGGGCAGCGTCAGCGCGTCGCGATCGGCCGCGCGATCGTCCGCGAGCCGGCCGTCTTTCTGTTCGACGAGCCGCTCTCCAACCTCGACGCGGCCTTGCGCGTCAGGATGCGTTACGAATTCGCCAAGCTGCACCAGCGGCTCAAGACGACCACTATCTATGTCACCCACGACCAGGTCGAGGCGATGACTCTCGCCGACCGCATCGCGATCATGGATCGCGGCCAGGTCGAGCAATTCGGCACGCCCGACGAGCTCTACCACGATCCGCAGTCGGTCTTCGTCGCTTCCTTCATCGGCTCGCCCAGGATGAATCTGCTCGAAGGCGTCATCGACAGGGCCGGGCCGACGCGCGCGACGGTGACGCTGGCCGGCGGCGCGGTTCTGGACGCGGCGGTCGACGCGAGTCGGGCGCGGCCCGGCGACAAGGTCACGCTCGGCATACGTCCCGAACATCTGCGAGCGCAGAAGGCAGGGATCGTGGGCGAGGTCGCCCTGGTCGAATCGCTCGGCAATGTCCGCTTCGCCTATTTCGCCACGGCCGCGGATCCCGACCCCCTCGTCCTGCAGCCCGGCGCGGACGAGGCGATCCGCCAGGGCGAAACTCTGAGCGTCGGCGCGAGCCCCGATCAATGCCATCTGTTCGACGCGGGTGGCCGCGCGTTCTCGCGCGTCGGGCGCCGCTCGCTGGCAGCCTGATCTTCCGGCTCCAAGGCTTTTCATGAAACCGCTTGCAGCGTTCTTGATACATGATAGGTTCGAGGGGATGTAACCGTTTACATAGACGGTGCATGAGGAGGACGGATGCTCGCCTTCGGCACCCGGCAAGGCCGCTTCAGCTTCGGGTTCGGCCGATGAGGAGCGCGACGATTCGAGACGTCGCCCGCGCCGCCAAAGTATCGACGGCCACGGTCTCGCGAGTCCTGAACCGGAGCGAGACCGTCGCCGAACCGACCGTCAGCCGAGTGCTCAAGGTTGCCAACGAACTCGACTACGTTCCTCATGGCGGCGCTCGCTCGCTCGCCAGCAAGCGCACCGACACGATCGGCGTGCTGCTCCCGGACCTTCACGGCGAGTTCTTCTCCGAGCTGATCCGCGGCATCGACGCCGGCACCAGCGCGCACGGCCTCCATCTCCTGCTGTCGCGCTCCCACGGCGATCCGCAGGAGGCCGCCGCCGTGCTTCGAGCGATGCGCAGCCGGGTGGATGCGATGCTGGTCATGTCGCCTTATGCGGACGGCGAGGAGCTTTCGTCGGCGCTCAAGGGCGGCGTTCCTCTGGTGCTGCTCAACAGCAGCGGCGGAGTCGGCGGCCGCCACCCGACCTTTGCCATCGACAATCACGCCGGCGCCTTCGCGATCACCGCCCATCTCATCGAAACCGGGCGGCGGCGGATCGCCTTCATCGCCGGGCCCGCCGACAATATCGAAGCGGCCGAGCGCCTGCGCGGCTATCGCGCCGCTCTCGCCGCGGCCGGCCAGTCGGTCGAGCAGATCGCGCAGGGCGATTTCACCGAGCAGTCGGGCGTCGCCGCGGCGAGGCAGCTCCTTCGGACCGCGCGCCCCGACGCGATCTTCGCCGCCAACGACATGATGGCGATCGGCTGCCTGCAGGCGCTTCGCGAGGCGGAGCTGCGGGTGCCCGGGAACGTCGCCGTGGCCGGGTTCGACGATATCCCGGTCGCGCGCTTCGTCGAGCCGGCCCTGACGACCGCCGGCGTTCCGATCGCCGAGATCGGACGCCAGGCGCTCGAATGCTGCGTCGCGATCATCCGCGGCGCCGACGCCGGCGACCACAACCGCATCTTTACGCCCCAACTCGTCATCCGCGCATCGTCCACCGACAATTCCGAACATCGGCCGCAGAGCCTGGCATCAGAGAGGATATAGACATGGCAAAGCCCAATTCGCGCAGCAAGCCGCTCACCGTCTTCAGGCTGGCGCTGCTCGCCACGTCGCTGCTCGCGACCGCGCCCGCAATGGCGCAGCTGACCACCGCGACCATCCGCGGCACGGTGAGCAGCGGGCAGGCGGTGGCCGCCGGGGCGACGGTGACCGCGACCAACGTCGAGACCGGGGACATGCGCACCGCCACCACCGGCGCCGACGGCAGCTACAACCTGACCGGTCTTCCGCCCGGCACCTACGACATCAGCTTCACGCCCAGCGGGGGCGAAGCGATCGTCCGCCGAGTCATCGTCTCGGTCGGCCAGACGGCCTCGCTCGACGCCGATACCAGCGCGAACAGCACCTCGATCGACGACCAGGGCGCGACCGCGCCGGGAAGCGCCGCGGCAGGCGCTAACGACATCGTCATTACCGGCACGCGTCTCGTCGAGGTCAAGACGTCCGAAGTGGCGACCAACGTCAGCCGCGAGCAGATCGAAGATCTGCCGCAGAATAATCGCAACTTCCTCAACTTCGCCGCGCTCGCCCCGGGCATTCGAGTCAATCAGACGGAGTTCAGGCAGACGTTCGGCGGCGGCGGCGTCGGCACGGACCGCAACGGCGACAGCTTCGGCGGCCCCCAGGTCAACGTCTTCATCGACGGCGTCAGCCTCAAGTCCAACGTCAATCAGGGCGGCATCGTCGGCCAGGACGTCAGCCGGGGCAATCCCTTCTCCCAGCTGGCGGTGCAGGAATTCCGAGTCCTCACCTCCAACTTCAAGGCCGAATATGAGGACGCCGGGACCTCGATCATCACGGCGATCACCAAATCGGGCACCAACGACCTCCACGGTGAGCTGTTCGGCACCTTCCAGAACCAGGACATGATCTCGCGCGACTTCTTCCAGCGCCAGCACAACGAGGACGTCGCTCTGAAGCGCTACCAGTTCGGCGCCGCGCTGGGCGGCCCGATCGTCAAGGACCGCGTGTTCTTCTTCGCCAACTATGAGGGCAATATCCAGGACCGGGCCGCCACCGTCGTTCCCGGAACGCCGCCGCCCGGGGCGACCCTTCCGTTCAACCCCGCGGATTTCGCCGGCACCTTCGTCAGCCCCTTCCGCGAGCATCTCGGCTTCGCCAAGCTCAGCTTCCAGATTTCCGACAATCAGCTGCTCGAGGCCACCGGAAGCATCCGCCAGGAGACCGATCTTCGCACCTTCGGCGGCCAGAACGCCCGGTCGCGCGGCGAGTCGGTCGACAACAAGGTCTATACCGGAAAGCTTCGCCACCAGCTGGAGGGCAACGGCTTCGTCAACGAGCTGACCGTCGACTACCTGCGCTCGGACCTCGCCTTCGGCGCCGACCTCAACCAGGGCTTCGGCCGGATCTACGAGGGCGTGATCGCGATCGGCGGCAGCGCCTCGTTCCAGGAGGTCGGGCAGCAGGGCCTGACCTTCCGCGACGATGTGAGCCTGACCAACATCCACTGGGGCGGAAACCATCTCGTCAAGGGCGGCGCCAAGATCTCGTTCCAGAAATACCGGGTCGGCGGCTCCGGCCCGAACGCGGTGCCCCAGTTCAACTTCCGCAACGACCCGTCGCAAGGCCTGAACTTCTCGATCCCCGAGATCGTGCGCTTCGGCGGAGGCAACCCGGAGGTCGAGGCGAAGACGACGCAGATCGGTTTCTTCCTGCAAGACGACTGGGAGGTGACCCGGCGCCTGACGGTCAATCTCGGTCTGCGCTGGGATTATGATTCCAACGCCAAGAACAACAGCTTCGTGACGCCGGCCGCCGCCGCCGCGACGTTGCGGACGCTGGGCGCCGACCCGCGAATTCAACCGGCCTTTTTCAACGTCGAGGATTACATCTCCACCGGCAATAACCGAAAGGCGGAGATGGACAATTTCGCGCCGCGGATCGGCTTCTCCTACGATTTCAAGGGCGATCAGCGCACCGTGCTGTTCGGAGGCTACGGCCGCTATTACGACCGCGCCCTGTTCCGTAGCGCGGCCGAGGAAACCCTGCTCACGCAGTACCGCTCCGGGCAGTTGCTGTTCTCCGCCAACGGCCTGCCGCGCAACGGCCAGCCGACGATCAGGTTTCAGAGTGCCTATCTGACCCCCGAGGGCTTCGCGGCGCTGCTCGCGAGCCTGGCCGCCGATCCGACGTCGCCGGGCACCAACGAGCTTCGGGTCATCCCCAACGATCTCAAGACGCCCTACACCGATCAGTTCAGCATCGGCATCCGCCAGCGCATCTGGGACCTGCGCACCTCGGTCACCTTCAATCACACGATCGGCAAAAACCAGATCGGCTATGCTCCGCTCAACCGCTCCGTCGCGCTGAACTCGGGCGGCTTCTACGACTATATCCCGCTGACCAACGGCTATGCCAACGTCGTCGCGGCGTTCAACAGCCGGGCCACGCGGTACAACGCGGTCTTCGTGACGGTCGACAAGCCTTATACCAAGGCCTCGGGCTTCGGCTTCGGAATCGCCTACACCCTCGCTTTCTCGAAGGAGCGCGGCTTCGCCTTCAACTTCGATTTCCCCAACATCGGGGAACGGCCTTTCGTCCCCAACGCGGGCGACGAGCGGCATCGGCTGGTCGCAAACGGCATCGTCGATCTTCCGCTGGGCTTCCGAGGTTCGGGCCTTTTCACCTTCGGCTCGGGGGTTCCCTACTTCCTCATCGATGCCCGCAAGGGCTTCGGAGCACGCGACATCCTTTTCCCCGGCAATGTCGGCGACAACAGGATGTTCATGCAGCTCGATCTCAAGCTGCAGAAGGATATCGGCCTTTTCAACGGCGGCCGGTTCAGCCTCTGGGCGGAGGTGTTCAACGTGTTCAACCGCGACAACATCGCCCGCTACGACAGCTTCGTGTGTTGCGGGAACTCGATCGATTCGTCGCCGAACATCCTGGTCGGGCCGCCGCGCAGCGTCCAGATCGGCGGCGCCTTCCGCTTCTGATCGCGAGGGCGGCCGCGGCCGCTCGGCCCCGCTTCGGTATGAGTTGAGGAATGTGATTGGTCGCCGCGACATCGTCAAAATGGGCGGGCTCGGCCTGGCGGCGCTGGCCGCCGGCTGCGCCCGCCGGCCTCTCCCAGGCGCGGCAGCGGGCGGGGACGAGGCCTTTTTCGACGATCTCCAGCGGCGCACTTTCCGCTTCTTCTGGGATACCGCCAATCCGGAGAACGGCCTCGCCCGCGACCGCTATCCGACCCCCTCCTTCGCCAGCATGGCGGCGGTCGGGTTCGCGCTCACGGCCTATCCGATCGGCGTGGAGCGCGGCTTCGTCGACCGCGCCGCGGCCGCGGCACGCGCACTGGCGACCTTGCGCTTCCTCGCCCGCGCCCCGCAAGGGGACGCGCCCGACGGCATGAGCGGTCACAACGGATTCTTCTACCATTTCGTCGACATGGAACGCGGCGAGCGTTTCGAGCGGACCGAGCTTTCCACCGTCGACACCGCTTTGCTGCTCGGCGGCATCCTTTTCGTCCAGGGCTATTTCGACCGGCCGGGCGAGCGCGAGATCCGTGAGCTGGCAGAGACGATCTACCGCCGCGTGGACTGGCGCTGGGCGATGGCGCGGCCGCCTCTCGTCGCGCTCGGCTGGTCGCCGGAAAAGGGGCATCTTCCCTTCGACTGGGTCGCCTATAGCGAGGCGATGCTCGTCTACATCCTCGGCCTCGGTTCCCCCACTTATCCGCTCGAGCCGGCGAGCTGGGACGGCTGGGCGAAAGGCCTGGCCGGGCATTGGGGGATTGCCGGCGGCCAGGAATTCGTCCGCTTCGGTCCGATGTTCGGCCACCAGTACAGCCATGTCTGGATCGATTTCCGCGGCATCCGCGACGGCTTCATGCGCGGCAAGGGCCTCGACTATTTCGAGAACAGCCGCCGCGCGGCGCTGGCCCAGCACGCCTATGCGCTTGAGAATCCGATGGCCTGGCGCGGCTACGGACGAGACCTGTGGGGCCTCAGCGCCTGCGACGGACCGGCGGACGTGACTCTCGAGCTGGACGGGAGAAGCCGCACCTTCCGCTCCTATGCGGCGCGCGGGCCGGGCGATTTCGACGACGGCACCGTCGCGCCCACGGCGGTTGGGGGATCGGTGCCCTTCGCACCCGAAATCTGCGTCCCGGCGCTGAAGGCGATGCGGCGCGACCATGGCGAAGACCTCTACGGAGACTTTGGGTTCCGCGATGCGCTGAACCCAAGCTTCACCGCGCCGGCGAAGCTGCGCCACGGCCGGGTGGTGCCGGGCAAGGGCTGGTACGACACCGACTATCTCGGCATCGACCAGGGGCCGATCTTGGCGATGATCGAGAATTATCGAAGCGGCCTCGTCTGGAAGGTGCTGCGCGGCAATCCGCATGTCCGCCGGGGGCTCGAGCGGGCCGGCTTCACCGGCGGGTGGCTGGGCGCGTGAGCCTCGCTGCCGCCCGGTCCGCCCTCCTGGCGCTGCTGCTGACGTTGCTGTTCGGCTGTGGCGGGCGAGGCGACGAGCGCGAGGTGGTGCGCTTCTGGGCGCTGGGACGCGAAGGGGAGGTCGTCACCCAACTCATCCCCGAATTCGAGCGGCTCAATCCCGGCATCCGAGTCAAGGTCCAGCAGATCCCGTTCACCGTCGCCCATGAGAAGCTGCTCACCGCCTTTGCCGGCGACGTCACCCCCGACGTCGCCCAGCTGGGCACGAGCTGGGTCGCCGAGATGGTCGCGCTCGGCGCGCTGGAGCCGCTCGACGCCCCGATCGCCGCCTCGCTTACGGTCGAGCAGGGGGACTATTTCCCCGGAGGCTGGACCAATAACGTCATCGGCGGCCGGACCTGGGGAGTACCCTGGTATGCGGATACGAGATTGCTCTTCTACCGGCAGGATCTGCTGCGCGAAGCGGGCTTCGCCAAGCCGCCGCAAAGCTGGGCCGAATGGGTCGCCGCGATGCGCGCGATCAAGGCTCGCGCCGCCCCCGGCGACTACGCCATCTTCCTCCCCGTGAACGAATATGAGCCCCTGCTCGCCCTTAGCCTGCAGCAACCGGAGCCGCTGCTGAGGGAGGACGGGCGCTACGGCAATTTCCGCTCGCCCGGCTTCGTGCGCGCCTCCGATTTCTACCTCTCGCTGTTCCGGGAGGGCTTGGCCCCGCCGCTCGCCAACACGCAGATCTCCAACCTCTACGACGAGTTCGCCCGCGGCCGTTTCGCCTTCTACATCAGCGGCCCGTGGAACATCGGCGAGTTCAAGCGCCGCATGCCGCCCGAGCGGCAGGACGACTGGATGACGGCGCCGCTTCCGGGTCCCGACGGTCCCGGCGCCTCGATCGCGGGCGGTTCCGCTCTGGCCGTCTTCGCCCGCTCGGAGCGCAAGGCGGCGGCGTGGAAGCTGGTCGAGTTCCTCTCCCGGCCGCAGATTCAGCTCCGCTTCTTCGAGCTGACCGGCGATCTGCCGCCACGGCGCAGCGTCTGGCGAGCGCCGGTCCTCGCCGAGGACGTCTACGCCGCCGCCTTCCGCGACCAGCTCGAGCGCGCCAAACCGCCGCCCCAGGTGCCCGAATGGGAGAGGCTGGGCACGCAGATGCGGATCGTGACGGAGCGCGCCGTGGCCGGCCAGCTGTCGCCCGCGGCGTTCCGCGCCATGCTCGACGCCGACGCCGACCGAATGCTCGCCAAGCGGCGTTCGCTGATGGCGCCGGAGGCCCGCCGATGACTCGAGGCGACCGTGCCGGCTGGGCCTTTGCCGGCCCCGCCTTGTTCATGCTCGGCCTGTTCTTCTTCGTGCCGGTGGCGCTCGCCTTCGCCCTCAGCCTGACCGACTTCGACCTCTATGCCCTGGCCGATCTCGGCAACCTGCGCTTCGTCGGGCTCGGAAATTACGCGGAGCTGTTCGGCACCCCCTTGTTCTGGAAGGCGCTCGCCAACACTTTCTATTTCGTGATC
>JAXDPG010000389.1:0-3481 GCA_034668485.1 Sphingomonadales bacterium | reverse complement strand
GCAAGACAGCAGCCCGGTCGTCGGAAAGTTCAAGGATCGCCGGACATTTGGCTGACGGCCAGGATTTCAGTCGCCGGCTTGCCGGTTCCCCTCGCATCCCGACCTGCTCGAGCGCCTGCTCGACCTGGTGGAACGGAAGCCGCCCGTCCGTGGAAAGCGCCAGGCCCGCGCGAAGAAGAACGGGCGATGACGGACGGTCCGACCGTCGCGCCAGGAAGGCGAGGCAGTCGAGCACCGGGTCGATCTCTCGCGACTGCTCCGCGTCAAGCCAATGCATCGCGCTCATGCCCGTTCTTGCTCTTTATCGGCCCGAGGGCGTGTTGCTGGGGTTGCCGATCGTCTCCCCAGGCGTCGCCCCGGCGTCCGTCCCGCCAACCGGCGGCGGCGGCGCCATCGCTGGAAGGGGGATGCTGTTTTCGAGCAAATCGGCCGGCGGGATCGGATTGACCCGATACCGCGCCATGTCGCTCTGGCGAGCCGCCGCAGGCGCCTGCACGTTCAGGCACTCGATCAACCGGTTCTCGGACGCCAGGACGCGATATTGCGCGTACACCTTGGCAAGCCGAGCGGTCTCGGTTTGCTGCTGCACGTTATACCGCGAATTCTGCGCATCGAGAACATCGAGAAGCGACCGGCGGCCGATGTTGAACTGCTCCCGGTAGGAGAGGAGCAAATCGTCCGAGATGCGTCCCTGCGTTTCAAGCTCGCCGGCGAGGGCCGTCTGGTTGGTCAGCCGGCTCCACGCGCTGCGCACATCCTCCTCGGCGGCGCGGGTCCGCTCGAACAGGCGGCCATGGACTTCGTCGGCCCGGTTTTGCTGCTCGCGAACATTGGCTTCCTTGGTACCGCCGTTAAAAAGCGTCCAGCGGATAACGCCGAGCGCCTGAAGGTCGGTCGTGTGGCCCTCGAACCCGTCGATGTCGTGACCCGCCCGCGCGCGTCCCTCGAGGCTGAATTTCGGTCCTAGCTCGGCTTTGGCCGCGCGAATGTCTTCGCGCGCCGACGCGAGATCGGCCATCGCTTCCCTGATTCGCGGATTGCTCTGCCGTGCGGCGGCCTCCGCATCCTGCAGGCTAGCCGGCATGCACGGCGTAAGGTCCGGTGGCATCGAGACCGTGTCGATCGGAATTCCGGTCAATGTGCGAAAGGTGATCGCGGCAGTGTCGAGGTCCTCGCGCGCTTCCGTGACCTTTGCCCGGGCGGCCTGCAGACGCTCCTCAGCCTGTTGCTGATCGGCGATGCTGATCGAGCCCTTGGTGACGCCCTCGCGAAGATCGCCGACGAGCCGCTCATGGAAAGTGACATTGTCCTGGGCGATGGCGACGAGCCGCTGCTGAAGCAGATAATCGATATAGCTACGGGAAACGTTGAGAGCGACATATTCGGAGCGCTCTTCAACGCGAGCGGCGGCGGCGTCTGTCCGTGCCGCCTGGCGACGGACCTCGGCCTCGCGGCCACCACTATCATAGACAAGCTGTTCGACGATCAGGTCGCCTTCGATCGGCCACAAGGTATTGCCCGCAATCCCGAGTCTCTTCCGCGTTGGATTGTGAAGCGCCCGAACGCCTGCCGAACTCTCGACCGAAATGCGCGGATAATAGAGTCCCTGCCCCTGGACGCGTTCTTCCCGGGTCGCGGCCTTGTTGGCAACCGCCTGTCGAATCTCCGGATTGGTCGTTAGCGCTGCCTGCACGGCGTCGCGAAGGTCTACTGCGAAAGCCGGCGATGCGCTGAGCATCAGCGCCCCCGGAACGATCGTCGTCCAATGCTTCTTGGTCATAATGCCCCCTAATGAAAACGTGGCTCAGCCGTGCGCTGGAGCGGCATCTTGATGGACGATCATCGGATCCATCATGAGGCCCCCATGCCCGCCTGCGAAACCGGCAAACATGGCCATGTGCCCGTTTGAAACAGCCTCCATGCCGTGGCTTGCCAGCGCCTCCAACGCATGACTCCCCAACGGTCCGTGGAGGCCGATCGATTGGACCAGCGCCTCGATATTGGGCGCATGCCCGTCGCCGCCCTGAAGTGCATCAGCGAGCACCTTGCCGACAACTTCATTGTGCTGCGGCTGATTGCCCGCAACCGAAGTGAGCTGAGGCGCTGACTCGCATGCCGCTGCCAGTTGCTCTGCCGAAGGCATGATCACGCCCTGAGCTGCAACGTGCGCGACATCCGTGGCGCCACCATGCGCCGGCCCTGCGGTCGCCTGCAGCAACTCGCTCTGGGCAGCCTGGTGATGCTCGCCGCCGAGATGGGCCTGCGACTGCGCCTGGTCCGCGTGCACTGGCGTGCGCGAGACAATCGCTTCGTGCTGCCCGCCCTTGGCCGTGTCCGCCCCATGGTCGACCCGATCGTGCGCTTCGTGGCGGTTGGCCATCAGCGACGCAAGATTACCGCCGGCAGCTTTCTCGATCGTGTGATCGCCATGATTGAAGTGCGGACTATCCGAACCATGCGCCGCAGCCGAATGAGCCGACGAGATCCCGGCGGCGGCAAGGGCCGCGGTCAGCACCGTGGTGTTGGTGCCGGTCTGCTTCTGCCCGCCGTTGTCGTTCGACGGCGCCAGCGCGGTTTTGAAGCCCAGGGTTGTGACGGCCGCACTCAGCGTCGATGCCGAGCCCGCCGTGACATGGATATTCCCGGTCCCGCTGACGTCATTGTCGTTGTCGACGATCTGCACCGGCAGGTTGAACTCGACCGGATCGTTGGTGGTCACGGTCGCTCCGATGCTGCTGATCTTGAACGAGGCGGTGGAGTCGGTCGAAGCGTTGATGACCTCCAGGCTGGTATAGCCATTGCCGGTGAAGACGGCGATTTCGGTTCCGTTGCCACTGCTGCCGTTGTCACCCTCGATCCCAGTCACCAGAACAGTCTTGCCGTCCGCCGCCAGCTGAACCGTGAAGTCGTGGCCGCCGATCGTGTAAATCACAGGTGAGAGGGTCGGGGTGATCATCTGCACGTGAGTGACAGGGTTTTCGTACGTGACGCCCAAATAAGTGAGGGTGATGCCAGTGATCGCCTCCTGTGTGCCATCGTGATAGACGACCGCATCCCCGTCATTGTCGTCGTAAGCCTTGAACGCGGCTGTGACGGTGGCGCCGCCGCTCGGGCTCTCCGACGTCATTTTCACGCTGGCGCCGTTGTTGTTATACTCGCTGGTGAACGTGTGATCCCGGTTGGGCACGTCGCTATAACCATTGTTGTTCCCGCCCGATTTCGCCGGATCGCCACCAAGGTTGTTGACGAAATCGATGCGCATACCCTCATGCTGGTCGACCGCCTGGCCGCCACCGACACCCAGCAAGATGGAGCTGGTATTAAGCGTGTCGCTACCGGACGCTAGCGTGCCGGTGTCCGAAGTCGGCGTTAGCAGGATGTCGTTCGTGCCGGGCAAGTTGAATCCCGCCCACGGATCGTTCCCGCCGACGAAGCCGCTGCTGAGCGGCGTCAAATTAACGTGCTGCAACGAGTCCAGCGT
>JAXDPG010000388.1:0-3485 GCA_034668485.1 Sphingomonadales bacterium | reverse complement strand
GTGATCCGGCTCTCCAGGCTCATCCCTCGCCTCCCATGCGCCGGTTGAAGTCGGACAGCATCTGCTCGAGCTGCCGGCGCAGGGCGTCGCCGCGCGCCGGCGACAGCCGCTTCGCCTTCAGCTCGGCGCGCAGCTCGGCCTCGATCTTGGGCCGGAGCTCCTTCTCCAGCTTTTCCCTGAGCGCCTTGACCGCTGGGCCGTAGACCCCCGAATCGCGGCCCTCGAGGATCATCCTGAAGACGGCGTCGGACCGCTTGCGCCGGCGCCCGACAACCTTGCCGCCCTGGACGATCTCCTCGTCGACCCCGGTCACTCCGCGCTCCCAGGCGAGCGTGTCGAGGTCGGCGCCGCCGGCCCGCGCCCGCGCCGCCCGGCACAGCGAGGCGAAGGCCGCGTCCCTCTTCTCGCATTTATAGAAAGTGGTGGGCGAGACTTGCGCCGCCCGCGCCGCCGCCGCCACCGACGCCCCGTCCGCCAGCGCCTCGAGCGCGATCGCCCGTTTCTTCGGCGTGAAGCCGTTGCTCTTCCATCCCAGTCTCGCCATGGCTCGCCCCCTTTTCGATCAGATGTCGCGAAAATGGAGGTGCCGGGGCCAGCGGTCCTCGTGGACCGCGGCGATCACCTCCGCGTAAATGGCCTGCGCCAGCGCCTTCTCCGGCGGCTCGGGCACAAGCGGCGCGTCGCCGCTCTCCCAATCGATGTCCGGGCGGGCGGCCATATATTGGAGGCAGGCCTCGCCCGCTTGGTCCTGCATGGCGTAGAAGGCCTCCATCCGCTCGCTGAACCAGTCGTGGCGCATCCGCGTGCGGCGGCATTTGAGCTCCGCCTCGGCCTTCGCCTGGTCCTCATCCATGCCCAGCGCGAGCAGATCCCCTTTCACCTTGCCGGTGAAATCCTCCCAGTCCGGCGGCGGGGGCCGCCGCCGCTTCCTCGGCCACCGCCCCAGCCCCCACGTCTCCTCGTCGCCGGCCATCCTCGCCTCTCCCGCGAAGCCCGGCCGCGAGCCCGATGGCGGATCAGGAGGCTTCCGGGGGAAGCCTCCCGCCATCGCGCGACCGGGCGAATCACCCTAGCTAGGATCATAACAGGAAGCGTCCTACAAGTGAACCCCTTTTGTTCGTCATATATTCTTATATTTAGACGCTTGACTCCGTACCATGGTACGGGGGCCATAGGGTGATTCGCGCCGGGGCATGAGGCCCCGGCCGGGACTGGAGAAAGACCATGACCGACAAGACCAAGACCCCCTGCGCCTGCAGCTGCGCTCGCGGCGGCTGCCACTGCAATCCCTGCGCCTGCAAGAATTGCGGCTGCAACTAGCGCCGGACGCCCCTCTCCCGCCCGGGCGGGAGAGGGCTGCCCCATGAGGAACCACGCCATGGCCGACATGACCATCGCCGGGCTCGCCAGGTCCGGCGGCGTCGGCGTCGAGACGATCCGCTACTATCAGCGCCGCGGCCTCCTCGCCGAGCCGCCGCGCGCCGGCGCCGTCCGCCGCTACGGCCCTCGGGACCTGCGCCGCCTCCTCTTCATCCGCCGCGCCCAGGCGGCCGGCTTCACGCTCGACGAGATCGCCGAGCTCCTCGCCCTCGATTCGAGCCAGGACCGCGCCCGGGTGAGAGCCCTGGCCGGAGAGCGGCTGGCGGCGCTCGAGGCGAAGATCGCCGAATTGGAGGCGGCGAGGTCGGCGCTGACCCGGCTCAGTCAGGCCTGCGCGAAGGGAAAGGCCGGGCCCTGCCCGATCATCGAGGCTTTCAGCCAGGCCGCCCATGAACAGTGAAGCGGGTGCGCAGCACCGCGAGCAGCGAAGGGAGTCGGCGCAGGCCGGCCGCCTGCCTTCCTCCTTCGCTAGACTACGCCGCCGGCCACGACATCCTGCGCCTGCGGCCCCTTGGGCCCGTCGACCACCTCGAGGGTGACCCTCTGTCCTTCCTCAAGCCCCCTGAACCCGCGCGCGCTGATCGCCGAACGATGAACGAACACGTCGCCCCCGTCGTCGAGCGTGATGAAGCCATAGCCCTTGTCGGCATTATACCATTTCACCGTGCCTTGCTGCGGCATAGCCAGTCGTCCTTTCGCCATGCCGCCCATGAGCAGCGCTGCGAGCGCGCAGCGATCCTGAGCAGCGAATGGAGTCGGCGCAGTGCCGGCCGACGGGTCGGCTGGCAGTCCAGCCGAGCCCGATCGACGTCACGGCCGCCCGTGACGTCTTACCCATGTCTTCACCCCCCGCCAAACAAACTTCGCATATCCAAACCCCGACATTGACAACCTTCCGCCCCAAGCGGAGTTTATCGGCCGAGGAGACAAGGCGATGGACGCCCCCCGCAAAGAGAAGCCGAAGCACCCGCCGCTCGAGCCGCGGCCCACGGGCGAGAAGCTCGACGCCAAGGAAATCGTCGAGCGGGTCATGAAACGCTACCCCAAGACGATGGCGCGCCTTGCCGAGTGAGCCGACCTGGCTCGACGCCGGGCTGGTCACCCAGATCAACGCAGAGCTCGTGGCGCTGACGGGCGAACCGTTCTTCGTCCGGGACTCCGGCCTGCTCGAAAGTGCCCTCGCCCGCCCGCACAACCATTGGAGCTACGGCGACGACGATATGGCGAGCCTGGCAACCGCCCTCCTTGTCGGCATCGTTCGGAACCACCCGTTCGGCCAGGGCAACAAGCGCACCGCTCTCACGGCAGCCGAAGCCTTCCTGCACGCCAACGGCTGGGAGCTGCTTGTCCCCGATCGCACGGCTTTCGGCGATCACATAGTCGAGCTGATTACCGGCGATCTGGATGAGGGTGATTTCGCGGAGCTTCTGCGCGAACATTCGCGCCGTCGTTAGCTGTCAGGAGCTGCCGCGAGCCGCAGAGCATCCGCCTCGAGCTGGGCCAGGGACTACTCGCCGACGTCCAGCTCCCAGACCCGATGCTCCCCGACCAGCACGATCTTTAGTGCCAGCGCCTTCCAGGTCCGGCGCCGGCATTCGCACGGCCGCCGCAGCGTAGGGCCTGGGTGTGCGTCGCCTTTGCGGACGATTATCTCCGTATGACCAAGGATCGGTTCGTTAGGGGTCCTGCGAGTATGCTGCTGGGTCCTCCCCTCTCTTCCGACGAGGCGATAATAAGCGACTTCGAAGCTCGGCTGGCACCGACGTAGCAACGCGATACAAACCGACGCTGAAACCCACTGCCTCTGCCTTGCTCAGATAAGTCCAAATCGTCGACGTGAATCAAAAACACTGTGTCAAATTGAAGGCCAGCCATAAATTCGGGCATGCTGAATACACACTTAGTTTTGGCGTACTTCAGTTCACCCATCTGTTCCCGCGACTTAATAGCCACCAAAGTGTCCCTGATACGCCCAGCCGCGGCATAGCGATCGAATAACTCCTCGTTCATACATAACACGGCCACTTGGCGACCGCCCTCTTTCAATTGCAAAGCTCGCTGGCGAGCCGCCGAAAACACAGCGTCAACAAGAGCGGTATTGGTTT